>NZ_JALBHA010000021.1:0-38944 GCF_023006445.1 Bradyrhizobium sp. SHOUNA76 | reverse complement strand
GCTATGCGCGCACCTTCTGGCCTACTTATCTGCATCGCCGCAACGGACTGAAGATGTCGTTCGGCAAGTCCTTCTTCGACCAGCTAATGCGCGGCACCAGCTGGAGCTTCGGCCCGCGCCTTGAGGCCGGACACAAGTCGTTTGACGTGCTCAGGGCCGATCGGCTCCGGGGCGAGATCGTCCGCCTTCGCCGCGGCCAGGGCGACATGCATCTCGGCGAGCCGCCTGCCGATCTGCGCGATGAAGTGCAGATAGGGCGATTGCTCCTGGGTCTCGCGGGGTGCTTCGCCCGCCGACAACACGCGCTGCTCGTCGATATAGCGATCGAGATAACCCGTGGTCACGGTCCAGCCGTCGCCCTGGTTCTCGACATAGGCATGCAGTACGCCCAGCGCGCTGCGCTGATCGCCCTCGACCAGCTCGACGCTGCCGAGCAGCGCCGGCGTATTGGCAAAGCGCGCGACCTCGGTCAGATAATGGCCGATCTCGATCTCGGGATTGACGCCGCTTTCGAGCTGACGATAGAGCTTGGCGACGTACTGGTTGTCGACCATCGCGGTGCTGTTCGACTGCTCGATCGCGCGGATCCGTTCGGGCTCCTTGATGGTGTAGTCGGCGAACCGGCTGGTCGCCTTGAACTCGAGCCGCAGATTGTTCTCCTCCACCACCAAATTCTGCGACAGGTTGCGCAGGAAGAGGCCGATGAAGATCTGGTCGGTCGCGACATCGAGCAACGTGCCTTCGCGTGCACCCTGGCGCACGGCGGCGAGCGCCCTGGGGTTGAAGCGCTCCCGGTCGAAGCGCACCCACTCGATCTGCATCGGCAGCACGTAACGCCGCGCGGCGTCCTGGTCCGCCCTCTCAAAGAACGCGATCCAGGGCCTGTTGTCGCCGATATCGCAGAACGGCACGGCCGAGGTCAGCGTGGTCTTGATCTGCTTGGGATTATGTTCGGGATACCACCGCGTCCGCGACAAAAATCCCGGCAGCACGTCGCGCTCGAACACGCCGCGCTCGCGGGCGAGCGACACCCAGTTCGAATTCACCGGCACCACCAGCGTCTCGAATTCCGGCACCGCGCGCGGCGTCACCGGCTCGGACTTGTCGCGTTCCTGAAGCTGGAACCAGTAGAAGCCGTAGGGCCCCAGCGTGATCATGTAGGGCAGCTCGCCGATCGCGGGGAAGCGGGTGCGGCCGAGCATCTCCTGCGGGATGCGGTCCTTCCACGGCGACAGATCGAGCTCGGTCGCCTGCGCGGCACGCGAGAGGTTGGCGACGCACAGGATCACCTCGTCGCGGTATTGCCGGACATAGGCCAGCACGGCGCGGTTGGCCGGGCGGATGAAGGTCATGGTGCCTCGGCCGAAGGCGAGCGTCGACTTGCGCACCGAGATCAGCCGCTTGGTGGCGCTGAGCAGCGAGGACAGGCTGCGCGACTGCGCCTCCACGTTCACCGATTCGTAGCCGTAGACCGGGTCCATGATCAGCGGCGCGTAGAGGCGGGCCGGGTCGCAGCGCGAGAAGCCGCCATTGCGGTCCGGGCTCCACTGCATCGGCGTGCGCACACCGTTGCGGTCGCCGAGATAGATGTTGTCGCCCATGCCGATCTCGTCGCCGTAATAGATGATCGGCGTGCCGGGGAAGGACAGCAGCAGCGAGTTCATCAGCTCGATCTTGCGTCGGTCATTGTCCATCAGCGGCGCGAGGCGCCGGCGGATGCCGACATTGATGCGGGCGCGGGGATCGTTGGCGTAGGTGGTCCAGAGATAGTCGCGCTCGACGTCGGTGACCATCTCCAGCGTCAGCTCGTCATGATTGCGCAGGAACAGCGCCCATTGGCAGCTCGCCGGAATGTCCGGCGTCTGACGCAGGATGTCGGTGATCGGGAAACGGTCCTCCTGCGCGATCGCCATGTAGATGCGCGGCATCAGTGGGAAGTGGTAGGCCATGTGGCACTCGTCGCCACGGCCGAAATATTCCTGCACGTCCTCCGGCCATTGATTGGCCTCGGCCAGCAGCAGCTTGCCCTTGGAGTAGGAGTCCAGCTCCTGGCGCAGGCGCTTGATGATCGCATGCGTCTCGGGGAGGTTCTCGTTCGAAGTGCCCTCGCGCTCGCAGAGATAGGGAATGGCATCCAACCGGAAGCCGTCGACGCCGGCATCGAGCCAGCGCTTCATCACCTGGATCAGGGCGCTGACCACGCGCGGATTGTCGAAATTGAGATCCGGCTGATGCGAGAAGAAGCGGTGCCAGTAGAAGGCGCCGGCCTCGTGATCCCAGGTCCAGTTCGACTTCTCGGTGTCGGTGAAAATGATGCGCGTGCCCTGGTATTTCTGGTCGGTGTCGCTCCAGACATACCAGTTGCGAGCGCTCGAGCCCGGATGGCTGCGGCGCGCGCGCTTGAACCAATTGTGCTGGTCCGAGGTGTGGTTGACGACGAGCTCGGTGATGACGCGCAGGCCCCGCTTCTGCGCTTCCTGGATGAAGCGCTTGAAGTCCTTCATCGTCCCGAAATCGGGATTGACCGAGCCGTAGTCGGCGATGTCGTAGCCGTCGTCGCGGCCGGGCGAGGGGTAGAACGGCAACAGCCACAGCGCGGTGACGCCGAGCTCCTGCAGATAAGGCAGCTTCTCGGTCAATCCGGCGAAGTCGCCGATGCCGTCATTGTTGCTGTCGGCGAAGGCCTTGACGTGGAGCTGGTAGATGATGGCGTCTTTGTACCAGAGCTCGTCCACGATCTCGGCAGCCTCGGCTTTCTTGGTGTCGACGGAAGATAGAACATTCATGGCGTGGCCCCTTACGCCAGGCAGCGGAACAAGAGCGCGGGATCGCGGTCGGGATCGATGCGTAACCTGATCCCGCCCCATTCGATGCGGGACCGCTCGCCGGTGAGGAGGTTTTCGAGTGTCGTCACATGGTGACGCTGCCCGCCGGCGTCAACGGTGACGTCGCCGAGCGGCAGCCAACATTCGCGCACGTGGCGGGACAGTGCAATCACGATCACGACGGTGTTGGCGGGCTCGGCCGCCTCCTTGACCAAGGCGATCGTCTCGGCGTTTTCGATGCCGAGAAAACGCAAGTTCGCCGTTTGCTGAAGTGCGGCGTTGTCGTTGCGGATGCGGTTGAGTTCGGCAATGTAGGACTTGATGTTGCCGGGCTTGTCCCAGTCGCGCTGCTTGATCTGATATTTCTCGGAATCGAGATATTCCTCGCGGCCGGGGATCGCCTCGTGTTCGAGCAGCTCGAAGCCGCTGTAAACACCGTAGCTGCCCGACAAACCCGCCGCCAGCGCAAGGCGCGACTTGAACGCCCAGGCTTCCCCGCATTGGAGATGATAGGGCAGCAGATCGGGCGTGTTGACGAACAGGTTAGGCCGATAGAAGTCGCGCTCGGGATAGCGCGTCAGCTCGCCGAGATGCTGCTCCAGCTCCCACCGCGAGGTGCGCCAGGGGAAATAGGTGAAGGACTGCGCAAAGCCGAGCTTGGCGAGGCCCTTCATCAGCTTGGGCCGCGCAAACGTCTTGGAGAACAGGATCACCTCGGGATGCCGGCGGCGGATATCACGGATCAGCCAGTCCCAGAACGCAAGCGGCGCGGTGTCGTGGTTGTCGATGGCGAAGATGGTGACGCCATGGTCGATCCAGAACAGCATGGCATCGCGAAAGGCATTCCACAGGCCGACGCGGTCGACCGAGGCGAAATCGGGGACCACGATGTCGGAATAGGGTCCATCCGCGGTCCGCACCGAGCGGTCCGGCCGCCATTTGAACCATTCCGGATGTTGCGTCAGCCAGGGATGGTCCGGCGAGCATTGCACGGCGAAGTCGAGCGCCAGCTCGAGACTGTACTCGAGACAGGTCGCGACCAGCGCGCGAAAATCCTCGATGGTGCCGAGCTCCGGATGCAGCGCATCGTGGCCGCCCTCGGCAGCTCCGATCGCATAGGGCGAGCCGGGTTCGCCTTCGGTTGCCACCGGCGCATTGTTGCGGCCTTTGCGGCGGCGACGGCCGATCGGGTGGATCGGCGTGAAATAGAGCACGTCAAAACCCATCTCCGCGATCTCGGGCACGCGCGCGATGCAGTCGCGGAGCGTGCCGTGCTGGCCGGGGATCGGGCTCTGGCTGCGCGGCATCATCTGATACCAGGCGCCAAACCGCGCTCTGTCGCGGTCGACGGTCAGCGGGAAGGGCTGTGAGCGGGTCAAGTCCGGCCGGGACTGGCTCTCGGCCATGGCATCGCCGAGTTCGGTCGCAAGCAGCGAGGTGACATCGCCGGTCTGAAGATAGTCCTCGCATTGCCTGACGATGATAGCCGCGGCGGCCTGGCGCGCGCCATGCGCCTTGGTCAAGAGCCCGGCACCCTCGATGGCATCGAGGCTGACATCGACGCCGGTTCGCTGCTTGCGCACGACCCCGTGGGACCAGGTGGCGAACTCGTCGGTCCAGGCTTCGACCGCATAGACATACTGGCCGGGCTCGACCGGCGTGAACGCACCGGACCAGCGGTCATTGCCATGATGGATCATCGGTTCGCGCCGCCAGTCCCGGTCCTGCTCAGGACGCCAGAGCAGCGCGGCGCTGACCACGGCGTCGCCATCGCGGTAAACATCGGCCCACACCTCGACCCGTTCGCCCGCGATCCGCTTCACGGCGAAGCGGCCGCTATCGATCGCGGGATAGACGTCTTCGATGAGGAAAGCGCTGCCGGCTGCGGCACTTTCGACAGTTTGAATTGTCTTGTTCACGGTGATGCCATTGACAAGAAAGCAGGAGCCCGTTTCCCTTGTCGGGAACCTACGCTTGATACCTATATAGAAAGCCGCTTGTGTGTCATTAGTTCCGCCAGGGAACGGCAACCGCCGTTTGTGCGTTAAGGCCGACTAACGTCTTCCGCTGCCTCGTTAAAATCGATGCCCCCGGCAAAAGGGTGGCCTGCAAGCTGCGTGCCGAATGGATCTTTTAGCTCAAGCCCGGATCAAGGGCGTTCAATCCGAATTCGTCGATGCCCTGGGGAAGTTGCGGGTCACAGACCCCGTGGCCCTCAAATCGATCCTCGACGCCCTGCCGGAGAAGCGGGTTTACCGCTTCGTCAGTGGGCCGGTGGTGGTTCGCGCGCTCGGACATCCGCGCACGGAATTGCCGGCCATCGGCGCGCCGCCGCTGCAATGGACATTGGCCGCAAACGGCAAATTGATCGCCCAGGGCGAGACGCGCGAGCCGGTGATCGCCTGGCCCGCCGGCCTGCCGCTCGGCTATCACCGCTTGACACTGACAGATGCCAAGGGCGTGACGGAAGAGGTGCCGATGATCGTGGCGCCCGAGCGGGCCTTCGGCGGCGATTTCGACCGCGGCTGGCTGCTCGCCGTGCAGCTCTACAGCGTCCGTTCGGACCGAAACTGGGGCATCGGAGATTTCACTGACCTTGCCGATCTCGTGCGGCTCGCCAAGCAGCTCGGGGCCGACGGCGTCGGGCTCAATCCGCTGCACGTCCTGTTCGACGACCACCCGGCCGATTGCAGCCCCTATTCGCCGAACAGCCGGCTGTTCCTCAATCCGCTCTATATCGACGTCGAGGCCATTCCCGAATTCTCGGCGGACTTTGTGCCCGACGCGGCCGCGACCGCCGCCCGTCTGCGTGAAGGCGACCGCGTTCCCTATGCCGACATGGCGGCGCTGAAATGGCTGGCCCTGCGGGCTACCTTCAACAGCTTCATGAAAAGCGCGAGCGAGGCGCGCCGCAAGGCGTTCGACGCCTTCCGCGCGGAGCGGGCGCCGCTCTTGTTGAAATTTGCCTGTTTCGAGGTGCTGCGACATCGTTTCAATGTGCCGTGGTGGCAATGGCCGGTCGAATGGCAGCAGCCGGACGGTTTCAAATGTAACGAACTGCGCAAAGGTTCTTACAGAAGCGAGGTCGAGTTCGTCGAGTTCGTGCAATGGATCGCGGACAGCCAGCTGCATGCGGCCAAGGAGCTCGCCGGCCAGCTCGGCATGCGGGTCGGGCTCTATCTCGATGTCGCCGTCGGCGTGCAGTCCAACGGCTTCGATGCCTGGAACGAGCAGATGGCGATTTCCCGCCATCTCGCCGTCGGCGCGCCGCCCGACGTGCTCAACACCGTCGGCCAGGATTGGGGCCTTGCCGGCTTCAACGCCGGCGGTCTCGAAGCGCAATCCTTCGTGCCGTTTGCCGACATGCTGGCGGCGTCGATGCGCCATGCCGGCGCCATCAGGCTCGACCATGTGCTCGGGCTGAAGCGGCTCTATCTCGTGCCGCGCGGCTTCAAGCCCGACAATGGCGCGTATGTGCAGATGCCGTTCGAGGCGCTGCTTGGCGCGGTGGCCTGCGAGAGCGCGGCCCACAAATGCATCGTGATCGGCGAGGACCTCGGCACCGTGCCGGAAGGTTTTCGCGAGATGATGCAGGATTTCGGCATCTGGTCCTATCTCGTCATGATGTTCGAGCGCGACGATGCCGGTCATTTCCGCCCCGTCGACCACTACAGGCCCAATGCGCTGGTCACGTTGAACACGCATGACCTCTCGACCTATGCCGGCTGGCGCTCGTTCAGCGACCTCAAGATGAAGCGCTCGCTCGGGCTCGACCCCGGCGAGAACGATCAGGCGCGCTGGGATGCGCTCGGCGCCCTCGACGAGATCCTCCGCCAGAACGGCATCAAGGCCAACGACCTCTATTCGGTGCTCGCCTTCCTGTCGCGCACGCCATCGCGGCTGCTCGCGGTGTCGATGGAGGATCTGCTCGGCGTGATTGATCAACCCAACATTCCCGGCACGATCGACGAGCATCCGAACTGGCGCCAGCGCCTTCCCGTCGCGCTCGACAAGATCGCCTCCAAGGTCGACCTCACGGCCTTGCGAGCGGCAACGCGGGAACGTTCATTGAACGGCGGGAGTTGATCGGCCGGGGCTTCTCAGGCTCGCACGACATTGTCACAGAAGATCGAAGACTATGCGCTGATCGGCGATTGCGAGACCGCCGCGCTGGTCGGGCGCAACGGCTCAATCGACTGGCTGTGCTGGCCAGCCTTCGATTCCGATGCCTGCTTCGCCGCCATCCTCGGCACCCACAAGAACGGCCGCTGGCTGATCGCACCGAGCGAAGATGTCACGAAGACATCGCGGCGTTATCTCGGCGATACCCTCATCCTCGAAACGCTTTTTGAGACGAAGAGCGGCACCATCGCGCTGATCGACTTCATGCCGCCGCGCGGCAAGGCATCCGACATCGTGCGGCTGGTGCGCGGCATCGAGGGCTCGGTGAAGATGCGGATGGAGCTCGTGATCCGCTTCGGCTTCGGCGCCGATATTCCCTGGGTACGGCGGATCGATCATTCCCTGATGGCCATCGCCGGCCAGGACATGACCGTGCTGCGCACGCCTGTCGAGACCCGCGGCGAGGATCTGACCACGGTCTCCGACTTCGAGGTGAAGGCCGGCGAGACCGTGCCGTTCGTGCTGACCTACGGCCCCTCGCATCTCGAGCCGCCCAAGCCGATCGACCCGGAGATCGCACTCCGGGACACCGAGGAATTCTGGAAGGACTGGTGCGGCCATTGCACGCGCGACGGCGATTATCGCGACCTGATCATGCGCTCGCTGATCACGCTGAAGGCGCTGACGTTCGCCCCGACCGGCGGCATCGTCGCCGCGCCCACCACGTCCTTGCCGGAGAAGCTCGGCGGCAGCAGGAATTGGGATTACCGCTTCTGTTGGCTGCGCGATGCCACCTTCACGCTGCTGGCGCTGATGAACTCGGGCTACACCGAGGAAGCGTCGGCCTGGCACAATTGGCTCTTGCGCGCCGCCGCCGGCTCGCCGGCGAACATGCAGATCATGTACGGAATCTGGGGCCAGCGGCGGCTCTTGGAATGGGAGGCGGGCTGGCTCGACGGCTATGAGGGCGCCCGTCCGGTGCGCGTCGGCAATGCCGCGCATGCGCAGCTCCAGCTCGACGTCTACGGCGAGTTGATCGACGCCTTTCACCAATCGCGCATGGCCAAGCTCAAGCTCGACGAGCAGACCTGGGCGCTGGAATGCGCCGTGCTCAATCATCTCGCCGAGGTCTGGGACCGGCCCGATCACGGGATCTGGGAGCGCCGCGGCGAGCCCAAACACTACGTCTTCTCCAAGGTGATGACCTGGGTCGCCTTCGACCGCGGCATCAAGAGCGCCGAGACCTTTGGCTTCAAGGCGCCGCTGTTGCACTGGCGCACCCTGCGCGAAGGCATTCATCGCGACGTCTGCAACAGGGGATTTGACGCGGAGGAAAACGCCTTCGTCGAATCCTATGCTTCGAAATTGCTCGATGCGAGCGTGCTGCTGCTGCCTGCTGTCGGCTTTCTGCCGGCGGTCGATCCGCGCATTCGCGGCACCATAGCGGCGGTCGAGGCATGCCTGATGCGCGACGGCTTCGTGCTGCGGCACGATCCGCGCGAATTGCCTGCGGGGCAGCCGCCGCTCGAAGGCGCGTTCCTGGCCTGCACATTGTGGCTGGCTGATGCCCATGTGCTGTCGGGTAATCTCGACAAGGCGCAAGGCTTGCTCGACCGCGTGGCCGGCATCGCGAACGACGTCGGTCTGCTGGCCGAGGAATACGATTCAGTCGCCGGGCGCCAGACCGGAAATTTCCCGCAGGCGCTGACCCACATCGCGCTGGTCAACACCGCGCACAACCTGTCGGCCGCAAGGCAGGAGAGCGACAAGCCGGCGGTGCAGCGGTCGAAGTGATCGTGGCTGTCGCAATGCATCCAGAGCGGGAGGTGCGCTCCCTCCCGCGCTTGCGGGGGAGGGCTGGGGAGAGGGTCCCCCACTCGCGAGAACCCCTGAGAGGAGAGATCCCTCATCCGCCGCTACGCGGCGACCTCTCCCGCAAGCGGGAGAGGTTACAGCGAGCCCGCGGCTCGATTAGCCCGCTCAAGGTCAATTCGCTCTAGCTCAACCAACCCCGTTCCGTTTCAAGATCATCTCCATCGCCTCGGCAAAACCGTCCTGCTCGTTGGTCGCGGTGACGTGGGTGGCCTGGTCCTTGACGTTGTCGGCGGCGTTGCCCATGGCGATCGAGACGCCGCTGACGGCGAACATCGCGAGGTCGTTCTGCATGTCGCCGATGGTGGCGACTGCGTCGGTGGCAATCCCCAGGCGCTTGGCCATCGCCGTAACGAACGTGCCCTTGTTGAAGCCGGGCGGGGTGATGTCGAGATAATACGTCTGCGAGCGCACGGCGGTGGCTTCGCTGCCCAGCGCGTCCTGCATTGCCTTCTCGCAAGCGGCGAGACCCGCCGCATCGGCGCTGGCGCCGACGATCTTGCAGGCGCTGGCAAGGTAGGGCGAAAAATCGGTCACGATGGTGGGATCGGAGCGGATCGTGTGCTGCTCGTGCGCGACGTACTTGCCGCCGGGGTTGTCGATCAGCCACTTGTCGGTGGTGAAGAGCCAGATGTCGGCGCCGAACTCCCGCAGAATCTGCAGGGACCGCTCCGCCGCCCCCGGCGGAATGAGATGCTGCTCGACCGGCCGCATCTCGGGATCGACGATCGAGGAGCCGTTGAACGGACCGACCGGCAGCCAGAGCGCCAGCGGTCCGATCAAAAAGCGCATGCCGATGGCGGGACGGCTGGAGGTGATGGTGAAGCCGATGCCGGCCTTGTGCAACCGCTGCACTGCGCTTCTTGCGCGCTCGGTCAGGGTCTTGTCCTTGGTCAGCAGCGTGCCGTCGACGTCGGACACGACCAGTGAGATTTGCGTCATGGCAGAACCTTCAGGTTTTTCAGGTCTCAGCGCTTCGCCCCGCCCAGCTTCAACTGTCGTACGATGCCGTCCACGATCGCTTCGACCGTTTCATCGATCGAGACGGTGATGACGTGCTCGCCGGCTTCCGGCGGCTCCAGCGTCTCGAACTGGCTCGTCAGCAACCCCGGCGGCATGAAATGGCCCTTGCGCTGCGCGAGCCGTTCGGCGATCAGCTCTTTCGTGCCCTTCAGGAAGACGAAGCGGACGTCGTCCCGTCCGCGCAGCAACACGTCGCGATAGGTGTGTTTCAGCGCCGAGCAGGCGATGATGATGTGCCCGCCTTGTCCGCAGACCCGCCCGATCTCGTCCGCGATGGCGTTGAGCCACGGCCAACGGTCCTCGTCGGTGAGGGGATGGCCGGCCCGCATCTTCTCGACATTGCTCGCGGGATGGAAGCTGTCGCCGTCCTCGAAGCGCCAGCCGAGCCGCTGGCCGAGCGCTTCCGCGATCGTGCTCTTGCCCGAGCCCGACACGCCCATCACGATCAATGCACAAGGTGCTTCAACGCCCGCCACGAATGCCCTCCGGAAGCGCGGCTTGGTCGACCAGCCAGACGGTCTCACCCTTCGAGCGCGCGCGTAACGCCGGCAGAGTCTCGCCATTGAGGAGGCGCGTCAAGATCGGTTGCTTGTCGTGGCCGGCAATCTCGAACAGCATTTCGTAGCACGACGCAAGGACGGGCAGGGTGAGCGACACCCGCGGCACGAAGGGCGCGACATTGGCCTTGGGCACCCCGACGACCCAGCGCTCGGTCTCCTCGATTTCGGGGAAGCCGGGAAACAGCGAGGCGGTGTGGCCGTCCGGTCCCACGCCCATCAGGACGAGGTCGAACAGCGGCCGCGCCGGATCAAGATTTTCGGCGCCGTAAAAGGCCTGCAGCTCACGCGCATAGGCCTCGGCGCTGCGATCGGGATTGTCGGCGGTGGTCGGAATCGGGTGGACATGGCCGGAGGGCGCATCACGGTCGAGAAACGTCGCGCGCGCCACCGCCATGTTGTTGAGGGGATCGCTCTCGGGAACGAAGCGCTCGTCACCGATAAACCAATGCACGCGCTGCCACGGGATCTTGGCGCGATATGCGTCGCTGCCGAGCAGTTGATAGAGCTTCTTCGGGCTGGAGCCGCCGGTGAGGCAGATTGCGATGCGGCCGGGATTGGCGGCGATGCGCGCCATCACCCGTTCGGCCGCGGCCTGGGCCAGTGCCTCCGCGTCGGCCGCAACGATCAGCTTCGGCTGTGCTGCGCCCGTCACGAATATTTCCGCCAGCTTCGCCCGTCGCGCCGCAGCAACTCGTCGGCGCAGGCCGGCCCGTCGCTGCCGGCTTCATAGGTCTCGATGCCGTTGGTGCCCGCGCTGTTCCAGGCGTCCAGGAACGGCTGCACCGCCTGCCATCCGGCCTCGATGCCGTCGGCGCGCTGGAACAGGATGTTGTCGCCGATCATGCAGTCGTAGATCAGCGTCTCGTAGCCGGTCGAGGGATCGGCCCGGAAATAATCGCCATAGCGGAACTTCATCTCGACGCCGTCGATGGTGACGCTCGGCCCCGGAATCTTGGCGTTGAACTGCAGCTCGATGGTCTCGGTCGGCGCGATGCCGATGGTGAGGTAGTTTTGCGACAGCCGGTCCACCGTGGTGCCTGAGAACATCGACAGCGGCGCCTGCTTGAACTTGATCGCGACTTCGGTTCGCTTGTGGCCGAGCGCCTTCCCGGTGCGCAAATAGAAGGGAACGCCGGCCCAGCGCCAATTGTCGATCATCAGCTTCAGCGCAACAAAGGTCTCGGTGGTGCTGCCGGGCTTGACGTCCTCGGTCTTGCGATAGTCCGGGATCTCGTCGTCGCCGATACGCCCTGCGAGATATTGCGCGCGCACCGAATTCCTCAGCGCTTCCTCCGGGCTCGGCTGTTGGATCGACGTGAGCACTTCCGCCTTCTCGGAGCGCACGGAATGCGCATCGAATCGCGCCGGCGGCTCCATCGCGACCAGCGACATCAGCTGGAACAGATGGTTCGGCACCATGTCGCGGAGCGCGCCGGTGGCGTCGTAGAAGCCGCCCCGATGGCCGACGCCGAGCTTCTCCTCGACCGTGATCTGGATGTGGTCGATATGGTTGCGATTCCAGATCGGCTCGAACATGCCGTTGGCAAAGCGCAGCACCAGGATGTTCTGCACCGTCTCCTTGCCGAGATAGTGATCGATCCGGTAGATCTGGTGCTCGTCCATGATCTTCAGCAGCTCGGCGTTCAGCGCCCGCGCCGAGGCGAGATCGGTGCCGAACGGCTTCTCGATCACCAGTCGCCGCCAGGCGCCGTTCTCTTTCGTCATGCCGGTACGGCCGAGCTCGCGCGCGGTCGGTGCAAACGCGGCCGGCGGGGTCGCGAGATAGAACAGGCGGTTGCCGCCGGTCTCCTGGGCGCATTCCAGCGAATCCAGATGTTCGCGCAGGCGATCGAACGAGGGCGGGTCCTTCGGATCGGCCTCGACGAAGGTCACGCATTGCAGCAGCTGTTTCGCGATGACGTCGTCGACGGGCCGCGTTGCGAACTGGCGCAGGCCCTTCATCAGGCTGTTGCGCAGCTCGTCGTCCGACTGGCCCTTGCGGGCCACGCCGACGACGCAGAACTTTTCCGGTAGCAGGTGCTCGGCGGCGAGATTGTAGAGCGACGGCATCACCAGACGGTGAGTGAGATCGCCGGTGACACCAAAGATGACGAAGGCGCAATTTTCCGGCTTGCGCTTTGCTTGCGGGTCTTTTGTCACGAACTGTCGGCCTTCGTTTTGTTGCGCCTTACTTGGGCTTCGCTGCGCCCGGCTGCTTCGGCTCCTTGTGGCCGCCGAATCCCGCGCGCATCGCGGAAAGAATTTTTTCGGCGAAGGTGTGGTCCTTGCGGGAACGGAAACGCGTGTAAAGTGCCGCGGTGAGGACCTCGGCCGGCACGGCCTCGTCGATCGCCGCATTCACGGTCCAGCGTCCCTCGCCGGAATCTTCGACAAAGCCGGAATATTCGGCGAGCGCCGGACTGTCGGCGAGCGCGGTTGAGGTGAGGTCGAGCAGCCAGGACGGGATCACCGAGCCACGCCGCCACACCTCGGCGATGTCGGCGAGATCGAAGTCGTAGCGGTGATCCGCCGGCAGCGCCTCGATGTTGGCATTCTTGAGAATGTCGAAACCTTCCGCATAGGCCTGCATCAGGCCGTATTCGATGCCGTTGTGGATCATCTTGACGAAATGGCCGGCGCCGACGGGTCCGGCATGGATGTAGCCCTGCTCGATGCGGGGATCGCGGCCCTCGCGTCCTTCCGTGCGCGGAATGTCGCCGGCGCCGGGCGCGAGCGCAGCGAAGATCGGATCGAGGCGGTCGACGACCTGCTTCTCGCCGCCGATCATCATGCAATAGCCGCGGTCGAGGCCCCAGACACCGCCGGATGTGCCGACGTCGACATAATGGATGCCGCGCGCCTTCAGTGCCTTGCCGCGGCGAACGTCGTCCTGCCAGAAGGTGTTGCCGCCGTCGATGATGACGTCGCCGTCCTGCATCACGCCCGCAATCGTCTCGATCGTCGTCTCGGTGATGTGCCCCGCAGGCAGCATCACCCAGGCGGTGCGGGGACGCTCGAGTTTCGAGATGAATTCCTCGAGCGTCGCCGAGCCGACTGCGCCGTCGGCGGCAAGGCCAGCGACGGCCTTGGCGTCCTTGTCATAGACCACGGTCGAATGTCCTTGGCGCATCAGGCGGCGAACGATGTTGCCGCCCATCCGGCCGAGGCCGATCATGCCGAGTTGCATTTGCAATATTCCCTTAGTTCAGTGCGTCGTTGAGCGCCGCATTGAGGGCCGCAAGACCCTTCTTGAGCCCGCCCTTGAGATGGACGCGCAGCGCGCGCCGGCCGCGTTCGGTGAGCACGTCGAAATCGCCGCGCGCCTGCGCCGCCTTGATCACACCGAAGCTCGCCTTTTGGCCAGGCACCGGAAGATCCTTGGCATCGTCGGCCGTGATCTGAAGGAATACGCCGCTGTCGGGCCCGCCCTTGTAGGCCTGCCCGGTCGAGTGCAGGAAGCGTGGCCCGAATTCGGCGCAGGTCGCGACCTGACGCTTCTCGCGCACTTCCAGTCGCATGGCCTGGAGTGCATCGATCGTGATCTTGTCACGTGCGATATAGCCGAGCAGGGCGACATAGTCGCCTTCGCCCGAGCGGGAGAGATGCGCCTTCAGCCAGGAAGTGAGATCGCCATTGGCGCCGGCGGCGCGCAGCGCCGTTGCGTTGGCCTCGTCGGTGTAGAGATCGGCTTCATCCGTGCTGACCACCGGCTCCTCGGTCGGCAGCGCGCCGGTCTTCTCGAACGACGCGGTGAGCTCGCGGGTCTTGATCTTGGCGGCCTCCACGTCCGGCTGGTCGAACGGGTTGATGCCGAGGATCGAGCCCGCCACCGCGGTCGCCATCTCGAAGCGGAAGAACTCCTGGCCGAGATGGTCGATCGACTTCATGACGATGCGTACCACGGGGTGGCCGGCCGCTTCGATCGCGGCAAGCTTGGAGTCATGGGCAGCGTCCGCCTCGCCCTCGATGCGGATGTCGATGAAGAAGCGGTCGTTGCCGTAGACTGAGGGGTCGCCCAGCGGCTCGCCTTCGATCGGGATCAGGCCCTTGCCCTCCTTGCCGGTCGATTCCGCGATCAGCTGCTCGGCCCAGGCGCCGAAATCGGTGATCTTCTTAGACGACAGGATCGTCACCTTGTCGCGGCCTTCGAGGCCGGCAAGGCCGATGGCGAGGCCGAGCTGCACACCCGGATTTTCACTCGGCGGCACATCCGGTCCACAGGAACGGGCCATCGCAAGCGCATGCTTGACGAAGGTCTTGACGTCGATGCCTGCCGTTGCCGCCGGCACCAGGCCGAACGGCGAGAGCACGGAGTAGCGTCCACCGATCGAGGGCTCGCCATGGAAGATGCGGGCGTAGTTGAGGCTCTTGGCCGCCTTCTCCAGCGACGAGCCCGGATCGGTCACCGCGATGAAGCGATGGCCGGTCTTCACCTTCGGCCCGACCGCCTTGGCAACCTGCTCATGAAAATAGTCCTTCATCGCGTTCGGCTCGGTGGTGCCGCCGGACTTGCTCGACACGATGAACACGGTGTTGGCGATGTCGATCCTGGCTTCCATCGCCCGCACCTGCGCCGGATCGGTGGAATCCAGCACGTGCAGCTTCGGGAAGCCCGGCTTCTTGCCAAAAGTCTCGGCCAACACCTCAGGGCCGAGGCTCGATCCGCCCATGCCGAGCACGACGGCGTCGGAGAATTTCTGGCCCTTCACCCGACCCGCATAGTCCTCATAATCGGCCACGTCGGCCTTGGCTGCGCTGTCGAGCCAGCCCAGCCATTTGTCCTCGTCCGCGCCGGTCCACACCGACTTGTCGCGCTGCCAGAGCCTGCGGATCTTTGCCGATGCGCGCCATTCCTCGGTACCCTTGGCCACGGCCTTGCCGAGCCCGTCGCCGAGCGAGAGCAGCTGGCGGTCGATCGCGGGCCCGAGCACGGTTGTGCGCTTGTGGGCAACCGCGCCATAGAGCTTGTCGGCGGCGTCGGCGAACAGCTTGACGCCGTCCTTGACCAGCTCCTCGGTGATGGCGTCGAGCGAGATGCCGGAGCGCTCGAGCTCTTCCAGCACGCGCCTGGCGTCATCGACATTCTCTTCAAGGCTGTCGCGCGGCTTGCCGTGGTCGCGGAACGCGTCCAGCGTCGCCGGCGGCACGGTGTTGATGGTGTCGGGGCCGATCAATTCTTCGACATAGAGGACGTCGCTGTAATCCTTGTTCTTGGTGCCGGTCGAGGCCCACAGCATGCGCTGCGGCTTGGCGCCCCTGGCCGCGAGCTTGTCCCAGCGCGGACCCGAGAACAGGCGCTTGTAGTCCTGGTAGGCGACCTTGGCGTTGGCGATCGCGACCTTGCCCTTGAGCGCGGCGAGCCGCTCCTTCTCGCTGGGATCGTTGGCGCGGGCGATCTTCTCGTCGAGCTGCTTGTCGACCACCGAGTCGATGCGGCTGACGAAGAAGCTCGCCACGCTCGCGACGTGAGAGGGATCGCCGCCGCCGGCGACGTGTTTTTCGAGGCCGGCGATGTAGGCTTCGGCCACCTCCAGGTAGACCGTCTTGGAAAACAGCAGCGTGATGTTGATGCTGATCCCGTCGCCGATGAGCGTCTCGATCGCCGGCAGGCCCTCGGGCGTCGCCGGCACCTTCACCATCAGGTTCTTGCGGCCAACGTCCTTCCAGAGCCGCCGCGCTTCAGTGACCGTGCCTGCGGTGTCCATGGCGAGATAGGGCGAGACCTCCAGGCTGACATAGCCGTCGCCACCCTTGAGGCGGTCATAGACCGGGCGCAGCACGTCGGCTGCGTTTTGGATGTCCTCGACCGCGACGGCCTCGAACAGGTCGGCCACGGCCCGGTCGCCGCGCTTCAGCGCCTTGCCGATCGGGGCGTCGTATTCGTCCGAGCTGCCGATCGCCTTCTCGAAGATCGAGGGATTGGAGGTGACGCCCTTGACGCCGTCGGTGTCGATCAGCCGCTTCAGGTCGCCCTTGGCGATGAAGCCACGAGCGAGGAAGTCCAGCCAGACGGCCTGGCCGTGCTTTTCCAGTTCTTTGACGGGATTCATGATGCTTATTTATCTCCAAGCCTGCGGGCGAGGGGTTTCCGCGCCGGTCCTGACGCGCTATCCTCTAACTTACATGCTCCCGGGAGGGAACCAATCAAGGGTACAGGCGTCATACCCTCCAGTGTAACTCCGTCGCGATCATGGCGATCCGGACGGGAGTAGCCCTTGTTGCGTAAAAAGTCGCGGCCGAAGGTTCGGCCGGGTCTCGTTGCGTAACGTCGGCCGCTTCGTTTTGTGAGCCAGTGGCTGCGTGGAGTGCCATCAGCGGATTGCGGTCTGTCTGGTGTATCGTGGCTCGGCCGCGAATGGCCATGCTGGGGGAAAGCATGCAGGCTCAAAATGACGGTGTCGCCTTCGCCGTCGCCAACAGTCCGCCGCCGGTCGCGCCGGCCGGATGCGTAGACGCATCGCACGATCTCGAAATCGGTCCGTGTACGACCTCGCTGCGACTGCTGGTCGCGGCGGGCTTTGCGATGACGCTGCTCAGCGCGAGCCTCGCCTTCGACTGGTGGGATGGTCTTGGCGAGTACGACACGATGGTCGGATTTGCCGGCGTCGTGATTTTCGCCCTGGTGACCATCCGGCTGATCTGGATGCTCCCGGCCAAGCGGGGAGCCGTGGTGGTGGTCACCCCCTACGGCATCCGCGATCTCCGCATCGGCAATGAATTTCTGCCGTGGGATTCGATTGCGGAGATTTCGGCTGAAGAATGCGGCGGCCACAAGATGATCGTGCTGACGCCGACGCCGGGCTTGCAGCGGCAGCTCTACAGCATCCGCACCTTGGCCGGTTGCGCGCAGGACGGTCGCATCGTCATCCGGTCGGAGGGCCTGGCGGCCGATTTTGATACAGTGTTGCGCGCTTGTCGCGACTGTCACAATGCTGCCGGCAGTCCGCGCGCCGCATTGCAGCAGGAAGATGACCGCGGCACCCAAGGCGGCGCTCAAAGCTTCGCCGTACAAGCGTCATAAGATCGCCGCTCGCGGATCGCTATGCTGCGGTGCCGGATGGACGCATCCCCGGTAACGCCCGGATGTTGCGACCAAGTGACAATTTCTGGAAATGAGCCAATATAGACGGAGATTCGCACAAATTACGGGCAGGTGCCTGTTCGTAACTCAGCGACTGCCTACGTTGTGCGTTGCGTCGTGTTGGCACCCGGGTGTCCAATGATCGTCATGTGCTCACGCTGATTCGAAACGGCCTGAGGAACGGTCCGGTAACTGCTTTCGTTTCAGCTTGTAGCGGAACTCACGCGGAGAGGGATCATGTATAACGATTCTCTATTCAACGCTTTCGCTCGGTCGTTCGAGGCGAGAAGCCAGCACGACATGTCGATGGCGGAATATCTGGAATCGTGTCGAAGCGATCCCATGAAATACGCGAACGCGGCCGAACGACTGCTAGCAGCGATCGGTGACCCCCAGACGATTGACACGGCCAAGGACCCACGCCTTGGCCGTATTTTTTTGAACCGCACGATCCGCACCTATCCGGCCTTCGCCGGCTTCTACGGCATGGAAGAAACCATCGAGCGCATCGTTGGTTTCTTCCGCCATGCGGCGCAGGGCCTCGAAGAGCGCAAGCAGATCCTCTATCTGCTCGGACCGGTCGGCGGCGGCAAATCCTCGCTCGCCGAGCGCCTGAAGTCGCTGATGGAAGTGCATCCGATCTACGTGCTCAAGGCCGGCGACGAGCTCTCGCCCGTGTTCGAGAGCCCGCTCAGCCTGTTCGATCCGGATAACCTCGGGCCGATGCTGGAGGAGAAGTACGGCATTCCGCGCCGGCGTCTCACCGGCCTGATGAGCCCGTGGTGCTACAAGCGGCTCGAAGCCTTCGGCGGGGACATCTCGCAGTTCCGCGTCGCCAAGATTCAGCCGTCGCGGCTGCGCCAGATCGCAGTCTCCAAGACCGAGCCCGGTGACGAGAACAACCAGGACATCTCCTCGCTGGTCGGCAAGGTCGACATCCGCAAGCTCGAGACCTACGCGCAGAATGATCCCGACGCCTACAGCTATTCCGGCGGCCTCAATCGCGCCAACCAGGGCGTGCTCGAGTTCGTCGAGATGTTCAAGGCGCCGATCAAGATGCTGCACCCGCTGCTGACCGCGACGCAGGAAGGCAACTACATCGGCACCGAGAATATCGGCGCCATTCCCTTCACCGGCGTCATCCTCGCGCATTCCAACGAAGCGGAGTGGTCGAGCTTCAAGGCCAACAAGAACAACGAGGCCTTCATCGACCGCATCTGCGTGATCAAGGTGCCGTACTGCCTGCGGATCACGGAGGAGCAGAAGATCTACGAGAAGCTGATCCAGGGCTCCGAGCTGGCGGCGGCGCCTTGCGCGCCCTCGACGCTGGAGACGCTGGCGCGATTCTCGGTGATGTCTCGCCTGCGCAAGCACGAGAATTCCACGGTGTTCGCCAAGATGCGGGTTTACGACGGCGAGAGCCTGAAGGAATCCGATCCGAAGGCGCGCAGCGTCCAGGAATATCGCGACGCCGCCGGCGTCGACGAGGGCATGGACGGTGTCTCCACGCGCTTCGCCTTCAAGATCCTGGCTGCCACTTTCAACCACGATCCGCAGGAAGTCGCCGCCGACGCCGTGCACCTGATGTACGCGCTGGAGCAGTCGATCAAACGCGAGCAACTGCCGGAGGAAGTCGAGAAGCGCTATCTCGAATTCATCAAGGCGGATCTCGCGCCGCGTTATGCCGAGTTCATCGGCAACGAGATCCAGAAGGCCTATCTGGAATCCTACTCGGATTACGGCCAGAACCTGTTCGATCGCTACGTCGACTATGCCGACGCCTGGATCGAGGACCAGGACTTCAAGGATCCCGACACCGGCCAGCTGCTCGATCGCGAGCTTTTGAACCAGGAGCTGACGAAAATCGAGAAACCGGCGGGCATCGCCAACCCCAAGGACTTCCGCAACGAGGTCGTCAAATTCTCGTTACGATCGCGGGCCCAGAACGGCGGCAAGAATCCGACCTGGACCTCCTACGAGAAGATTCGCGACGTGATCGAAAAGAGGATATTCTCCCAGGTCGAGGACCTGCTTCCGGTCATCTCCTTCGGGTCGAAGAAGGACGGCGAGACGGAGAAGAAGCATGGCGAATTCGTCGCACGCATGGTGGAGCGCGGCTACACCGAGCGTCAGGTTCGCCGGCTCGTCGAATGGTACATGCGCGTGAAGCAGGCCGGTTGAGGCGGAATGGGAGGCGAATGGTAAAGTGCCCATTCACATTATTGACAGGCGCCTGAATCCAGGCGGCAAGAGTCTTGAGAACCGCCAGCGGTTCTTGCGTCGGGCCAAGTCCCTGGTGCAGGGCGCCGTCAAGAAGACCTCGCAGGAACGCGACATCAAGGACGTCCTGGAGGGGGGGGAAGTCACGATTCCCCTCGACGGCATGCACGAGCCGCGCTTCCGCCGCGAAGGCGGAACGCGCGACATGGTGTTGCCCGGCAACAAGAAGTTCATCGAGGGCGACTATCTCCAGCGCTCCGGCCAGGGCAGTGCCAAGGATTCGGGCCCGGGCGAAGGCGACAGCGAGGACGCGTTCCGTTTCGTGCTGAGCCGTGACGAGTTCGTCGATCTCTTCCTCGACGATCTCGAACTGCCGGATCTTGCCAAGCGCAAGATCGCGCATACCGAGAGCGAGGGCATTCAGCGCGCCGGCTACACCACGTCGGGCTCGCCCGCCAACATCTCGGTGAGCCGGACGGTGAAGCTCGCGCTGGCGCGCCGTATCGCGCTCAGGCGTCCCCGCAAGGAGGAGATCGAGGAGCTGGAAGCCGCGATCGCCGCATGCACCGACGAGGACGAGCGTGAGGTGCTGCTCGCCCAGCTGGAAAAGCTGAAAGCGAAGACCAAGCGCATTCCCTTCATCGATCCGCTCGACATCCGCTACCGCCGCTTCGAGACGGTGCCCAAGCCCGTTGCGCAGGCCGTGATGTTCTGCCTGATGGACGTGTCGGGCTCGATGTCCGAGCACATGAAGGATCTCGCCAAGCGCTTCTACATGCTGCTCTACGTGTTCCTCAAGCGCCGCTACAAGCATGTCGAGATCGTTTTCATCCGCCACACCGACCGCGCCGAGGAGGTCGACGAGCAGACCTTCTTCTACGGTCCGGCCTCGGGCGGCACGCTGGTCTCCAGCGCGCTGCAGGCTATGCACGAGATCGTGCGCGAGCGTTTCAACCCGTCGGACTGGAACATCTATGCCGCGCAAGCTTCCGACGGCGACAATTCCTATTCCGACGGCGAGCTCACGGGCATGCTGCTGACCGACAAGATTTTGCCGGTCTGCCAGTTCTTTGCCTATCTCGAGGTTGGGGAATCAGGCGGCAGCGCCTTCGATCTCTCCGACTCATCGCTCTGGACCCTCTATGAGCGTCTGCGCAACAGCGGCGCACCGCTCTCGATGCGCAAGGTCTCGGAACGCAGCGAGATCTTTCCGGTGTTCCACGATTTGTTTCAGCGTCGCGAAACTGCCCAGGAGAAGGCCGCTCCATGACGGAACGATTGTTCGAAGGCGCGGATTGGGATTTCCACACCCTGCAGCGCATCACCGATGCCTGCGAGGAGGTGGCGCTGAAAGATCTCGGGCTCGACGTCTATCCGAACCAGATCGAGGTCATCACCGCCGAGCAGATGCTGGATGCGTATTCGTCGGTCGGCATGCCGCTGTTCTACAAGCACTGGTCGTTCGGCAAGCATTTTGCGTACCACGAGGCGTCCTATCGCAAGGGCCTGATGGGGCTCGCCTATGAGATCGTGATCAACTCCTCGCCTTGCATCTCCTATCTGATGGAGGAGAACACGGCGACGATGCAGACGCTGGTGATCGCCCACGCCGCTTTTGGCCACAACCACTTCTTCAAGAACAATTATCTGTTCAAGCAGTGGACCGACGCCGACGGCATCCTGGATTATCTCGACTTCGCCAAGACGTATGTCATGCAGTGCGAGGATCGCTACGGCCGCGTCGAGGTCGAGCGCACGCTCGATGCCGCGCACGCGCTGATGTCGCACGGCATCGACCGCTATCCCGGCAAGAAGAAGCTTGATCTGCGGGCCGAGGAGAAGCGGGCAGGGCGCCGCCGTCAGCACGAGGAGGAGGTCTTCAACGACCTCTGGCGCACCGTGCCCAAGGGCGCTGCCAAGAGCCGGACCGCGCTCAGCATCGAGCGCCGCCGCAAGCTGCTCGGCCTGCCGCAGGAAAACCTGCTCTACTTCCTGGAGAAGAGTGCGCCGCGCCTGGCACCGTGGCAGCGCGAGCTGCTGCGCATAGTCCGCCACATCGCGCAATATTTCTATCCGCAGAGCCAGACCAAGGTGATGAACGAGGGGACGGCGACCTACGTCCACTATCGCATCATGACCAAGCTGCATCAGCAGGGCCGCATCAGCGACGGCAATTTCCTCGAGTTCCTGGGATCGCACACCAACGTGGTGTTCCAGCCCGAATTCGACGATCAGCGCTTCTCCGGCTTCAATCCCTATGCGCTCGGCTTTGCCGTGATGCAGGATATCGAGCGCATCGTCACCCGACCGGAAGATGAGGACCGCGAGTGGTTCCCTGACATTGCCGGCAAGAACGACGTGATGGGCGTGCTGCGCGACGTCTGGGCCAACTATCGCGACGAAAGCTTCATCGCGCAGTTCCTGAGCCCGAAGTTGATGCGGCACTTCCGCATGTTCCACCTGCATGACGATCCCGAGGAGCGCGCCGGTATCCGGGTCGATGCCATCCATGACGAGCGCGGCTTCCGCCGCGTGCGCCGCGAGCTGGCGCGGCAGCACGATGTCGGCTTCATCGACGCCAATATCGAGGTGGTCGACGTCGATCTCTCCGGCGACCGCCGCCTGATCCTGCATCATCACGTCATCAAGGGCTCGCAGCTCAACGAGACCGATGCCAAGCGGGTGCTGCAGCATCTGGCCGATCTCTGGACCTACGACGTCGCGCTGATCGAGGTCGATGCCAACGACAAGGTCATGCGCGAATACGTCGTCAGCCCGCGCCCGATCCCCGCCGCGGTGGCGTGAGGCGGTCGGCTAGACCGAACGCCTGATGAGCGCCCCGACCCGCGCTCCGAAGCAGGTGCGTTCCCTCCACCCTTGTGGGGCAGGGAACGGAGAGAGCGTTGCTGCCGCCGAATTCGATCTTCAGCTCATCATGCTTTCTTCTTCGCCGATTTCTTCTTGCTCACATTCAACTCCACCGCCGCGCGGATCAGCGCCTTCAATGCCTTCTCGTCGATCTTCTCGCCTTCGCGAATATCGATCGCGCGGCGCACATTTCCGTCGAGGCTGGAATTGAACAGACCGGCCGGATCCTCCAGCGCCGCGCCATTGGCGAAGGTCATCTTCACCACCGCCTTGTAGGTCTCGCCGGTGCAGATGATGCCGTCGTGCTCCCATACGGGAACGCCGCGCCATTTCCACTCCTCGACCACATCAGGATCGGCCTGCTTGATCAGGCCGCGAATCCGCCCCAGCATCTCGCCGCGCCAATCGCCGAGCTCCTTGATCCTGCCGTCGATCATTTTGGAGGGCGACGGCCCATTCGCGCCCTTTGCGCCGCTCTTCTTCGCCATCGCCTTCTTCATGATCTCGCCTCGCGTCGCACGCCATCGCGCTGGTCGAGATAGGGCTTCGCGAACAGATAGAGCCCGGTCGCGAGCAGCGGGATCAGCGGGACCAGCGCCAGGAAACCGATCCAGACGGCCTGGACCTGCATGGTCATCGCCACGATGTTGGCGATGACCGCGAGCGTGAAAGCCATCGACAGCCAGCGATGAATCTGCCGAACCCACATATGCGTGCTCACTAGAGACCTCCTTTGAGATTGATCGGAATGGACGCCGGCGGAGCTAGTCAGCGCGCGCCAGCACCTCGTCCAGCTTGTTGAAGAACTGCTTCCAGCCGGCATGCGCGCCGCCATAGGCCTGCTTTTGCGTCGGGCCGAAGCCCGCCTGCTCCACGCGCAAATGCGTGCCCGCGCTCGTCGGCGTGAGCGTGAAGGTCACGACGCTCTTGAGATCGAAGGCGGAATCCTCATGCGAGAAATTCCAGGTGTAGGCGAGGCTCTTCTGCGGCTCGATGGTGAGCACCTCGCAGTCCAGCACGCCGCCCCATTCGCCGCGCAGATTGAAACGATGACCGACTGATGGCTTGAAGTCGTTCTTCATCAGCCATTCCTCGATCAGATGCGGCTGCGTCAGCGCGCGCCAGAGCCGCTCGGGCGGAAAGGCGAATTCGCGCTCGACGACCACGGAGCGCGTCTGGCTTGAGGCTTCAGTCATTGGTCCATCCTCTTCAGGAGATCGTCGAGCGCGTCGAGCCGCCTCTGCCAGAAGCCGGCCATCTGGCTGGTCCAGTCGATCAGCGGATCGAGCGCGCCGGGCAGCGCGCTGTAATGGGTCTGCCGTCCTTCATGGCGGTCACGTACGAGGCCGGCCTGCTTCAGCGCGCCGAGATGTTTCGAAACCGCAGGCTGCGAAACGCCCGATAGCGCCGTCAGTGCCCCGACCGTCTGCTCGCCGTCGCGGCACAGCCGCTCGAAAATCGCCCGCCTTGTGGGGTCGGCGAGCGTCCTGAACAGGAGATCGGGGGCGGGGGACATGGAGATCCATAACCAGGAAGTTATGGATTGACTCATAACCGTAGAGTTATGGGTGAGTCAAGCGGGATTGGAAGGTGTGGCACCCGATGTTACTCCGGGTCATTGCGAGCGCAGCGAAGCAATCCAGGCTTCCTCCTCAGAGACAGTCTGGATTGCTTCGTCGCAAGGGCTCCTCGCAATGACGGAGAATGTCGCGCCGCGGCGCGCACTGCTACGGCCGCAGATACAAATACCCCTGCGACTGCAGCTCGGCCAAGCGAACCACGCCGCCGTTCTCAGCACTGACAAAGCCGGGCAGCAGATCCGCCAGCGTGACGTTCTGCGCCTTCATCGTGTTGCCGCAAGCGGCGAGCTCGACGCCGCCCTTGGAGAATTCGCCGACCCGCTTGCTGACATCGGGGTTGGCCTGCGCCCCGTGGAATGCCTTCAGCGCGGGACCGTGGATCACCAGCGCGAGCGTGACGTGCTCGGGGCCGCCGACGCCGTCGATGTGGTTCTGGATGTTGCCGAGCACGAAATTGACCTTCTCGGCGTCGCTGAGGTGATAGACGACCTTCAGCTTGTTGCCCGCGCTGGCTTCGGTGGCGGCTCGTGCACGCGAGGCGCCAAACGCTGCGCCCAAAGCCGAAACGGCGCTCCACAAGATGTTCCGGCGATTCATGGCGACCTCCTTCGACTGATCCCAGTTCGCCGGACAGATATCATTTGTGGCGCAGCGCTGCGAGTTCCTTGCGGTCGGTTACCAGCGAGGCGCATTCGCTATTGTCGGTGCGGTCGAGGCGAAAAATCTTGTCATCGGCGCCGGCCACCAGCGATTGCTCGGCATCGTCGTCCGGCTTGTTGTTCTGCCAGACTCGCACCCGTTCGAGTCGCACGATCGCCGACTTGTCGTCCTTCGACAGCGCGACGCCGATGCCACCGCCCTCGCAGTCGACGCCGCAGCCGAGGCGCACCTCGCTGCCGTTCCTGGTGAACACGGCGTGGTTGCACGAGCCGCTGGAGTCGAAATCGCCGCTGCGGTGACGGTACCTGAAGCCGAGACGGAAGGAGTTGTGCAGCTCCTTGTCCTCCTTGTCGACCTCTGCGGAGATCAGCAGCTTCATCGCGGCGACCTTCTGCTTCGGGTGCCGCGCCAGATGATCGGCATCGTAGCGGCGGACGAAGCAGGCGTAGGCCTTGTTGCCGGGCACGCCCGAATACATGCGCATGTTGAAGGTTTCGGCTTCGGCCTTGCTGGCCTCACGAATGTCATCACCTTCCTCGGCCACGGCGGCGCTGGTCAGCGCAGCCAAAATGACGGCAGCAAAGATGGAGAGCTTCATGACGGCCTCGAGCGCGTGGCGATTTCTATCGCGGCAGGACAGAGCTGCTGTCTGTTAGACGCAGGCGCGGTGCCCCGCGTTCAACCGTCCCAAGTCGCTCCAGCGGCCATCGCGAGTTCAGGCCGAGCCTTAGTCACAGAGGGGATCAAGAAGGTTCAAGCGGCGGAGCGCCTTGATTCCTCGGAACTCGATGCCGCCCGTTGCCCTGACATTGTCTCGGTTCGTCAATGTGATAGCCTTCACAGACGACCACGTTTGGCAGTCGTAAGCTGAGGCTGCCTTGTCAGTATGTGGAGTCCCCCGCGATGGGCGAAATTCGCAACTTCAAATCCGGCGATCAGGATGGGCCGCCTCCACACGGTCTTATGCCCCGTCGTCTCGCTGCGATCATTGTCGGTGACATCGCTTCCTACAGCCGCATGATGCAAGCTGACGAGGAGGGGACGCATGTCCGCGTCAAGCGGATCGAGCGGGATCTCATTCAGCCCAGCATCGTCGAGCACCATGGTGCTCTGGTGAAGACAACGGGCGATGGCTTCATTGCCATTTTCGATAGCCCTGTCGAGGCCGTTCGATGCAGTATCGTCATCCAGCAGAACCTGATCGGCCGCAACGCCTCGCTTCCGAAGCATTCGCGGCTCGAATACCGAATTGGCGTCAATCTCGGCGACGTGATCGTGGAGCCGGACGATGTCTACGGCGACGGCGTCAACATCGCCACACGCATTGAGGGCATTGCCGAGCCCGGTCAGGTCTATATCTCAGGCGCGATCTACGAGCAGATTAAGCACAAGGTGGTATGCGGCTATGAGTCGCTCGGCGACCGCAAAGTCAAGAACATCACCGATCCTGTGCGCGTCTATCGCGTGCTGCCGGACGCGGATGCCGTTGGCAAAACGAGGAGCCGACGTGAGAACGCCCTGATCTTTCTGCTGGCCATCACAGTGATGATGATGGCCGCGGGCGTGCTCTGGTATTTGCTGGCGCAGCCCGGCAGGATGGGAGAACAGGCAGCCGTGCCAGCCGCTTCTCCTGCCGCTTCACCGAGTCCGCGGCCGCTGCCAAGCGAGGCGGCGACGCAGACGCCGCAACCATCTCCGTCATTGGCTTCGTCGCCTTCACCGCCGGCGCCCAGCCCATCGGCGGCGCCGCCTCCCGAACCCGAGATGATCGCCATTCGCGGCGGCAGTTTCGCGATGGGAAGCAATGATGATCCGACCGAGCGACCCGTTCACCAAGTCACGATCAAGCCGTTCTCGATCGGAAAATACCCGGTCACCGTGCGGGAATGGAACGAATGTGCAGCTGCAAAGGGGTGCGCATTCACGGCCATCGGCAAGGACAATGCCCCGGTCAGCAATGTGAGCTGGGCCGACGCGCAGCAATATGTCGTCTGGCTCGCGCAGGCGGCGAAGAAGCCCTACCGGCTTCCGACCGAAGCCGAATGGGAATATGCGGCGCGCGGCGGAACGCAGAGCAAGTACTGGTGGGGCGACAAGCTCCAACCGGGTATGGCCGGCTGCAAGGATTGCGGTGATCTTGCGGCCGAGCAGCCGGCCAAGGTCGGCAGCTTCAAGCCTAATCAATTCGGGCTCTATGACATGGGCGGCGGCATCGACCAGTGGGTCGAGGACTGCTGGCACAGGACCTATCAGGGGGCGCCGAGCGATGGCTCCGCGTGGACCGGCAGCGACTGCTCCTCGCACGTCCTCCGTTCGGGCTCTTGGAAAAATGATTCGAGATATGTGCGACCGTCCAATCGCGATGGTTACGACACCAATGTCCGTTACCCCACGCATGGATTCCGTGTCGCGCTCAGTCTTTAAGTGCTGGAGTAGAATTGATGAGGATCATTTCCTGTGTGGCGCTGGCGGCCGCAATTGCATTGCATTCGGGCGCGGCCAACTCGCAAGGCAAGTCCGCGCCGAAGGACGCGAAGCTCTATTTCATCACGCCACATGACGGGCAGAAAGTTCGCGGTGGTTTCTGGGTCCGGTTCGGCTTGCGCAACATGGGCGTGACGCATGCCGGCGACGAGTACCAGAATGCCGGTCATCACCATCTCTTGGTCGACGTCAACGAGCCCATCGATTCCAAGGAGCCGATCCCGCAGGACAAGTCGCACCTGCATTTCGGGGCTGGGCAGACTGAAACCCTCCTCGAGCTTCCGCCCGGCACGCACACGCTCCAGCTTGTGCTGGGCGATGCGAAGCACTATCCGTTCGAGCCGCCTGTCGTGTCGGACAAGATCACGGTGCGCGTCAGACCGCCGGCTTCGGCGCGGAAGTAAACGATCAGCGCAGGCTGGCGTTGATCTTGTCCAGCACCGCCGAGCCCGGGCAGAGAGTGTCCGCCTCCAGCCTGTTCAGTGGCGTCTCGACCGTGTTGAGATGCTCGTGCAGATCTTCCGCGTCCGGGTCGACGTAGAGCAGCCCGGTGACGATCTGTCCCTTGGCGGCATGCCTTGCGAGGAAGGTCTGGGCCCCCAACCGGTCGTGCGGATCGTAATCCGCGTCGATCTTGCGCAGCGCGATCTTGCTGCCGTCGTGCTGCTCGACCATTTGCACCGTGCCCGGCGCGTAATCCACGGCGATCGGGTCGCGGCCGACCAGCACGTCGAGCCGGTTCACCGCGTCGTTGTGCTCGCGGACATAATCAAAACTCTTGGTCGAGCCGGCGTGGTTGTTGAAGGCGATGCAGGGACTGATGACGTCGATGAAGGACGCACCCTTGTGGCGGATCGCGGCCGCGATCAGCGGCACCAGCTGGGTCTTGTCGCCCGAGAAGGAGCGCGCGACGAAGGTGGCGCCGAGTTGCAGCGCGATCGCGACGAGGTCGATGGCGTTGTCGGTGTTGGTGACGCCCTTCTTGGACTTCGAGCCGCGGTCGGCAGTCGCCGAGAACTGGCCCTTGGTCAGGCCGTAGACGCCATTGTTCTCGACGATATAGGTCATGTTGACGCCGCGCCGGATCGAATGCGCGAACTGGCCGAAGCCGATCGATGCGGAATCGCCATCGCCGGAAACGCCGAGATAGATCAAATCGCGGTTGGCGAGATTGGCGCCGGTCAGTACGCTGGGCATGCGGCCGTGCACGGAATTGAAACCGTGCGAATTGCCGAGGAAATAGTCCGGCGTCTTCGACGAGCAGCCGATGCCGGAAATCTTCGCCACCCGGTGCGGCTCGATCGAGAGCTCGTAGCAGGCCTCGATGATCGAGGCCGTGATCGAATCGTGGCCGCAACCGGCGCACAGCGTCGAGATCTTGCCCTCGTAGTCGCGATGCGTGTAGCCGAGCTCGTTCTTCTTCAGGCTCGGATGATGGAATTTCGGTTTTGCGATGTAGGTCATGACACGGCCTTGCGGAGCGGGGTCACCTTGAGGTGATCCTGATGGTCGCCAATGGCTTTTGCGATGAAGCGGGCGGTGATCGGCGAACCGTCATAATGCACGATCGGCACAAGGCGGACGGGATCGATGCCGTTCTCGTTGACGATGAGCTGGCGCAGCTGGCTGTCGCGGTTCTGCTCGACCACGTAGACGAAGTCGTGCTCGGCGAGGAAGCTCGCCACACTCGAGTGGAACGGGAAGGCGCGGATGCGCATCCGGTCGAGCTGATGTCCGCGCGCTTCCAAGAGGCCGATCGCCTCGTCCATCGCCGGCGAGGTGGAGCCGAAATAGATCACGCCATATTTGGTCGGCCGCTCCGCATTGGCCTGCAGCGGCCGCGGCACCAGATCCTGCGCCGTCTCGAACTTGCGCATCAGGCGCTGCATGTTGTCGGCGTAGACGGAGCCTTCCTCGGAGTAACGCGCATAGCGGTCACGCGAGGTGCCGCGGGTAAAATAGGAGCCCTTGGTCGGGTGCGTGCCGGGATAGGTGCGGTAGGGAATGCCGTCGCCGTCGACGTCGAGATAGCGGCCGAAGTCGCGTCCCTCTTCCAGCATCTCAGCGGTCATCACCTTGCCGCGGTCGTACTGCTTGGCATCATCCCACTTCAGCGGGCGACAGAGCCGATGGTTCATGCCGATGTCGAGGTCGAGCATCAGGAAGATCGTGGTCTGCAGCCGCTCGGCGAGATCGAAGGCGGAGGCCGCGAATTCGAAGGCCTCCGCGGGATCTTCGGGGAATAGCAGCACATGCTTGGTGTCGCCGTGCGAAGCATAGGCGCAGGCGATGATGTCGCATTGCTGGGTGCGGGTCGGCATGCCCGTCGAGGGGCCGGCGCGCTGGATGTTCATGATCACGGCCGGGATCTCGGCAAAGTACGAGAGACCGATGAACTCGGTCATCAGGGAGATGCCGGGGCCGGAGGTCGCGGTGAAGGCGCGTGCGCCGTTCCAGGACGCGCCGATCACGATGCCGATCGAGGCCAGCTCGTCCTCGCCCTGCACGATGGCGTATTTGGCTTTGCCCGTCTCCGGATCGTGCCGGTACTTCTTGCAATGGGCGGTGAAAGCTTCCGCCACGGATGAGGACGGCGTGATCGGATACCAGGCACAGACCGTGGCGCCGCCATAGACCGCGCCGAGCGCGGCGGCGCTGTTGCCCTCGATGAAGATGCGGTCGCCGACCTTGTCGGACTTCTTGACCCGTAGCCCGATCGGGCATTTCAGGTTTTGCAGCGCCCAGTCGCGGCCGAGATGCAGCGCGTGGACGTTGGAGGAAAGCAGTTTCTCCTTGCCCTTGTACTGCTCGCCGATCAGTTGCTCGATCAGCTTCGGGTCCATGTCGAGCAGCGCCGAGAGCGCGCCGAGATAGATGATGTTCTTGAACAGCTGGCGCTGGCGCGGATCGGTATAGGTCGAGTTGGTGATGGCGGTTAAGGGGACGCCGATCACGGTGATGTCGTCGCGGAATTTCGTCGACGGCATCGGCTTGGTGGAATCGTAGAACAAATAGCCGCCCGGCTCGATGCCGGCGACGTCCTTGTCCCAGGTCTGCGGATTCATGGCGACCATCATGTCGACGCCGCCGCGGGCGCCGAGATGGCCGTCTTCGGTGACCCGCACCTCGTACCAGGTCGGCAGGCCCTGGATGTTGGAGGGGAAGATGTTGCGCGGAGACACCGGAACGCCGTGGCGCAGGATCGCGCGCGCGAACATCTCGTTGGCGCTGGCCGAACCCGAGCCGTTGACGTTGGCGAAGCGGACGACGAAGTCGTTTACGCTGCTGAGCGGCTTCTTGTCGGGCATGTCGAACCTGCGTGGGTCATCTCGATGAAATATTTCTGCATGTCCCAGGCGCCGGTGGGACAACGCTCGGCGCACAGCCCGCAATGCAGGCAGACGTCCTCGTCCTTCACCATCACGCGCCCGGTCTTGAGATCCGAGGAGACGTAGAGATCCTGGTCCGGATGCGGCGAGGGCGCCTTCAGGCGCTGGCGCAAGTCGCTTTCCTCACCGTTACCGGTGAAGGTGATGCAATCCATCGGGCAGATGTCGGCGCAGGCATCGCATTCGATGCAGAGCGAGGTCGAGAACACCGTCTGCACGTCGCAGTTCAGGCAGCGCTCGGCTTCGCCCAAGGCCAGCTTGACGTCGTAGCCGAGCTCGACCTCGGCGCGGATGTCCTTCAGCGCGACGACCTTGTCGCGGTGCGGCACCTTGTAACGCTTGTCGATGGAGATGTCGTTGTCATAGCTCCATTCATGGATGCCCATCTTCTGCGATGAGACCTGCACGTCGGGTAGCGGGCGCTCGGTGATGTCCTCGCCCGACAGCATCTTGTGGATCGACAGCGCGGCGTCATGGCCCTGCGCCACCGCCCAGATGATGTTCTTCGGCCCGAACGCGGCGTCGCCGCCGAAGAACACCTTTGGATTGGTCGAGACGAAGGTTTTCGGATCGACCTTGGGCATGTGCCATTTGTCGAACTCGATGCCGCAATCCTGTTCGATCCAGGGGAAGGCGTTTTCCTGGCCGACCGCGACCAGCACGTCGTCGCAGGCGATCGTCTCATCCGGCTCGCCCGATGGCACGAGGTTGCGCCGGCCCTTGGCGTCGTATTCGGCTTTCACCTTCTGGAAGGTGACGCCGATCAGCTTGCCGGCGACATGCTTGAAAGCCACCGGAACCATGTAATTGAGGATCGGAATATCCTCATGGAGCGCGTCTTCCTTCTCCCAGGGCGAGGCCTTCATCTCCTCGAAGCCGGAGCGGACGACAACCTTGACGCTCTCGCCGCCAAGGCGGCGCGCGGTGCGGCAGCAATCCATCGCGGTGTTGCCGCCGCCGAGCACGATCACGCGCTTGCCGATCTTGTCGATGTGGCCAAAGGAGACCGAGGACAGCCAGTCGATGCCGATATGGATGTTGGCGGCTGCCTCTTTCCGGCCGGGAATGTCGAGCTCGCGGCCGCGCGGCGCGCCCGATCCGACGAAGATCGCGTCGTACTTCTCCCCGAGCAGCGCCTTCATGCTCTCGATGCGGTGGCCGCCTTTGAACTCGACGCCGAGACCCAGGATGTAGCCGGTCTCCTCGTCAATGACGGAATTTGGCAGGCGGAATTTCGGGATCTGCGTGCGCATCATGCCGCCGGCTTCCGGATCGCCGTCGAACACGGTGCAGTGATAGCCGAGCGGCGCCAGATCGCGTGCCACTGTCAGCGAGGCGGGGCCGCCGCCGACGAAGGCGACGCGCTTGCCGTTCTTCGCGGCGGGGTGCGGCAGGCGCTGCTTGATGTCATCCTTGAAATCGGCGGCAACGCGCTTGAGCCGGCAGATTGCAACCGGTGTTTCCTCGACGCGTCCGCGGCGGCAAGCCGGCTCGCAGGGACGATCGCAAGTGCGTCCCAGGATTCCGGGAAACACGTTCGATTTCCAATTGATCATGTAGGCGTCGCTATAGCGACCTTGGGCGATCAGTCGGATGTATTCGGGAACCGGGGTGTGCGCGGGACAGGCCCATTGGCAATCGACCACTTTGTGAAAGTAGTCGGGGGCCGCAATATCGGTCGGTTTCATTCCTACCCTGTCCGCGCAGGCTCAAAGACCCGGCGGCCTCTTCTGAGCTTGGCGAACGCTTAACGCGCGTCGATCTGGTTTCTGAATGACGTCATTGGGTTAGCTTATTAGAACCTTTCCGAAGTACAACGGCAAACTTGCGCGCTTCCCCTGTTTCATAGGAGCCAAGCGCGCACAGCATTAACGGTGCGCTGGGTCTGTGTGCGGTGCAGCATGTTGCGATGCGTGCGAGCGCGTCAGCTACTCGCAATGTCGCTCTTTGCGAGATCCCACATCAGGCTGTAAGTGCCGACGGAGACCGGAAGCGGGAACGGCGCCGCCGCCGGGCCTGTGAAGCGTTCGGCGATCACGGCCGAGACCGCGCCGACATGCGTGCCGTCGATCAGCACGAACCAGTCGCGGGCGCCTTCATTGCGCACCGCCGGAATGCCCGCCGTTGCGCCCGACAATTCCGGCTCGCTTTCGAGCAGATGCATCGAGATGATGCCGTCGCGCCCTTCGAGCCTGAGCTTGTCTTGCAGCGCATCACGCCAGGACGCGGCATTGTCCGGCCCCGGTCGCAGCCGCACCACGCCGAGCGCAGCACCACGTCCGGTGCCGTTGCTGAGTGTGATGCGCGCGACGACGCGCAGCATGTCCTTGAAGCGCGCCATGCTGCGCCGCGACCAGTCGGTCTGATTGGCGAGCCGCGCCCGGTAGGCGGGACTGTCGAGCACGTCGAGCGTCGCGGTCGAGTACAGCGAGAGATATTTGGGGTTGGCGGCATGCGCGAGATAGCGCCGCGCTTCGAGGAATCCGTCGATCGCGACCCGCTCTTCCAGATGCTCGCGATCGTACCAGCGGTTGAAATCGTCTTCATCCGCTGCATCGACGTTCATCGACGTCAGCAGCATGCCTTTCCCGGCGAGCGGCATTCTTCTTGTCCTCTCATCGCCCGATCTTCGATGCGAGGTCCGCGATCGACTTCATCACCGCATCCCTCACGCCGGCATCATAGAGCGAATGCCCGGCTCCTTCCACGACGCGAAGCTCGGAACCGGGCCATACTTTCGTTAGGGCCTGCGATGTCTCAGGAGGACACAGCAGATCGTAGCGGCCCTGGATGATGATGCCGGGAATGCCCGCGAGCCGGCCCGCGTTCCGCAACAACTGGTCTTCGCTCATGAAGGAGTTGTTGATGAAATAATGCGCCTCCATGAACGGCGTTGCCGGCAGCGTGCGCCAGACGTTCAGCGACGCCAGGTCGAGCCGCGTCCTGGCCGGCTTGTGCTCGGACAAGGCGCGCTCGGTGTCGTGCCAGGCGCGCGCCGCAGGTCCGTGAACGGCAGGATCGGCATCGAGGATGCGGCGCCAATAGGCGTCTACCGGCCGCGCTTGCTCTTCCCTTGGCAGCACACTCAGAAAATCCTCGTACAGCGCGGGATAGAATTGCGGCAGGCGCACCGTGAAGCCGGTCTCGACTTCTGCCCGCGTGCCGAGAAACGTCGCGCGGAGCGCAATGCCGGACACACGCTCGGGATGCGCCTGCGCATACGCCAGCGCCAGTGTCGCGCCCCAGGAGCCGCCGACCACCATCCAGCGGTCAAAGCCGAACTTTTCGCGGATCTTCTCCATGTCCGCGATCAGATGCGCCGTGGTGTTGTGCTCGCGAGATGCCTTGGGACGGCTGCGGCCGCAGCCGCGCTGGTCGAACAGCACCGCATGCATACGCTCGGGATCAAAAAGCCGGCGATGGTCGGGCTGGCAGCCCGAGCCGGGCCCGCCGTGCAGATAGATCGCGGGGATGCCGTCGCTGCGCCCGACGCTCTCGACATAGAGCTCATGGCCGTCGCCGACGTCGAGCATGTCGGAGGTCAGCGGCGCAAAGGGATCGGCACGCCTGACGGATGCGGCCGCGTCGGCGTCAGGTCCCATTCTCGGATTCCAGGGTGCCGCCGGCGAAGTTGCGATAGAGGAAGCGGCTGGTCTCGCCCTCGGCCTCGCGCTCGGCCTGCTTGAAGATGGTCTCGTGCAACGGCGACAGCGCGCAGGCGGGATCGGTGTTGGCGGCATCACCGGTCAGCGCAAAGGCCTGGCAGCGGCAGCCGCCGAAATCGATCTCGCGGAATTCGCAGGTCTTGCACGGCTCCTTCATCCAGCCGGTGCCGCGATAGCGGTTGAAGGCCTCGGAGTTCTGCCAGATCCAGGCGATCGAATGGTTGGAGCGCACCGACTCGAATTCGAGCCCGGTGATGCTTTCGGCGGCGTGGCAGGGCAGCACCTTGCCGGCGGGCGAGATGTTGAAGAACTGCCGGCCCCAGCCGCCCATGCATTTCTTCGGCCGCAGCGCGTAATAGTCGGGAACGACGTAGTCGATCGCAAGCGTGCCCTTGAGCCGCTCGCGTGCCTCTTCGACGATGGCCGTGCACTCGTCGAGCTGCGCCACCGTCGGCATCAGCGCGGCACGGTTCTTCAGCGCCCAGCCGTAATATTGCACATTGGCGACCTCGAGCCGGTCGGCGTCGAGATCGACAGACATCTGGATGATGTCAGGAAGCTGGTGCAAATTCTGCCGATGCATCACCGCGTTCACGGTCAGCGGCAAATCGAGCTCGCGGGTCCATTTCGCGACTTCAAGCTTCTTGCGATGGCCGTTCCTGTAGCCGGCGACGCGATCGGCGAGGCCTTCTTCGACGCCCTGGAAGCTGATCTGCACATGGCATAGTCCGGCATCGGCAAGCTCGCTCAGCCGCTCGCGCGTCAGCAGCACGGCCGAAGTGATGAGGTTGGTGTAGAGCCCGACGTCGCTGGCATGCTTGACCAGCTCGACAAGGTCTTTGCGCGCTGTCGGCTCGCCGCCGGAGAAATGCACCTGGAGCACGCCGATCTCGGCAAGCTCGCTCAGCACTTTCTTCCACTCGTCCGTCGTCAGCTCCTTGCCCGAGCGGTCGAGCTCGACGGGGTTGGAGCAATAGGGGCATTGCAGCGGGCAGCGATGGGTGATCTCGAGCAGCACCGCGAGTGGAATGCCGAAGGTCTCCGCCGTCGAGCGCTGCTTCTCCAGCACCGCGAGGCTGTCGCTGGGTGGGATGGTCACGTCGCTCATGACGTCTTCTCCCTGATCTCGGTGAGGAAGCCCTTGTCGGCGAGATCCTGCAGCATGAGGATGACGTCGGCCAGGATCGCCTCGCGCGGCGCGGCATATTTCGCAGCGAGCTGATCGGACACGTCGCCGACACTGCGCTTGCCGTCGCAGAGTTGCAAGACCTCGACCGCGATCTCATCAGGCGCCAGTACCCGCTCCGGCGCCAGGATCACCCACACCTTGCGGGTCTCGTCATATTTCAGCTTGGCATGCCGCGGCAGCACGGGGCGGCTTGCCTCGCTGACGCAGATATTGCGCGGCCCGGCCATCGCTGTTCCCTCAGCTCGCCTTGGGCACGAATGCGCCCGGCGGAATGTGGCCCTCGACATAGGCGTGCTGGAGCGCGTCGAGCTGCACCCACAAGACGTTGGTCTTGAAGATCAGCGCGTTGCACACAAGCGCGCGCTGCTCCGGCGTCGTGGCATGCGCCTTGACGTAGTCGAGCGCGAAGCCGGCATCGCGCGGCGCCTGGGCCAGGCGGCGCTTGAAGTAGCTCATGATGTCGGGGTTGACGAAGTCGTAATGCTCCAGCATGCCGGAGATACGCTCTTCATGCAGGTTCGGCGCGAACAATTCGGTGAGCGAGGAGGCGATCGCCTCCAGCGGGCTCTTTTCGCGACAATAGTGCACGTACGCCTCCACCGCGAAGCGCGTCGCCGGCAGGATGCCTTCGGTCGATTCCACGTAGGCCGTGTCAAGTCCGAGGCCCTCGGTCAGCTTCAGCCAGCGTTCGATCCCGCCTTCGGAGCCGACATCGCCGTCGTGGTCCTCGATGCGATGGCGCCATTCCAGCCGGGTGGCGCGGTCGCGGAAGCGCGAGATCACCACGGCGTCCTTGATCGGGATCGTGCTCTGATAGTAGTAGCGGTTCAGCGCCCAGGCCTGCACCTGGCCCTTGTTCAGCTTGCCGCCGTGCAGGAGCTTATGGAACGGGTGCAGGCTGTGATAGCGCGTCGCCCCGATATGGCGCAGCGTCGCCTCGAGCTCCTCGGCGCTGCTGAGCCTGATGTCCTTGCCGATCGAGAGCGCAGTCATTCCAGTCATTGACGCCGCATTCACAGCACGATCTCCGTTCCGTCCGCCGGTATCTGCCAGCCTGCCGCCTCCGCGGCCTTGCGCTCCGGGGAGGCAGGCAGCAGCGCCGGGTTCGAGTTATTGATATGCAGAAAGACCTTCCTGTCGATAGTGAGGTCGGCCAACCGTGCGATGGCGCCGGCCTCGCCGGACATGGCGACGTGTCCCATGCTCTTGCCTGTCTTGTGACCGAGCCCGGCCCTGATCATCTCGTCGTCCTGCCACACCGTGCCGTCGAAAAACACCAAGGCGGCGCCGTCGAGCTCGGCCTTGAGCGCATCGGTGACCTCGGCGCAGGCTGCGATGAAATAGAAGCACTTGCCGGTCGCCTTGTCGGTGATCTTCAGCCCCAGCGTATCGCCGTCGCCGGTCTCGCCGCCGGGATGCGCCTTGCCTTCCAGATACCAGGCCGACTTGCCCGAGACTGCGAAGGGCAGCACCTCCAGGCCCGAGCGCGAGCCGTCGGTGAGCCGCGGCTCGAATGCCTCGTTGACGCCGATCGGCTGGCGCCGCACGTGCTTCTCGTTCAGCACGTTGAAGATGCTGTTGCTGGCAAGGATCGCCAGCACCTTCTCATGCGCATAAATCGTGAACGGCGAGCTCTCGCGCATCGACAGCAGGCCCGCCACCGCGTCCACCTCGCCGTTGGTCAAGATCACGCCCGCAATCGGCGTATGGCGCAGCGCCCCGGCCTTGGGGTGCAGTTGCGGCGTGGCATTCAATTGCTGGCGCAGGTCGGGAGAGGCATTGATCAGGAACCAATGCTCGCCGTCGCCGCTGAAGGCGACCGAGGCCTGGGTTCTCTCGAGTTCATGACCGGCGCTACGGGCCGCCCGGCAGCCCTCGCAGCCGCAATTCCATTGCGGCACCCCGCCGCCGGCTGCGGCGCCCAGGACGACGACGCGAAGCATGATCCGTCTCCTGGAGGCAACGTCGCCAAGTGGATCTCAGGCCGACACAGTTTTTATCTTCCGGAAACTGATCGTGACCGAAAGAACGTCCGCCGAAAGATCCACCTGCGCAGAACGCAAACTCGCCAACCGCTTACTTGCGGGTGGCGCTCACATACATGTTGATTTCCATGCCGCAGGGCACTTCGACGATCTTCGGGGCTTTCCAGGCCATTTTGGCACTCCATTTTCGCGAATTCGGACGTATCCGCCCACGAGCTAAGTTACTGTGGGGGGAAAAGTTCGCCAGTGAAATTTTCCCGACCTAGGTAGTAGACCGGCGGAATTGTTGCACCGCAAGAGAGCGTATTGCGGCCGCAAAGATGAGCGAATGACAACGCAAAATAGTCGATAGGTCGTGATCCCTGTCGGGATAAACCAGTTGTGAGTATGGAACGGCTTCCAATCGGCTTCAGGCGACCCCATTGGATCAGGCATGCCCAGATATTTCTTCAACACCCGTATCGGTGACGAACTGATCGTGGATCCCGAAGGTGAGGATCTGCGCAATCCCGATCGCGCCTGGGAGGTCGCCCGCCAGATGATCCTGGAGGTCCTGAAATCGGAGGGGACCCAGCCGGCGCTGCTGGAGGCGGTCATCGAGGTCACCGACGTCGATGGCGAGGTCGTGCTGGAGTTTCCTTTCACCGAGGCACTGCTGGACATGCCGGTTCAGTCCGCGACGAGGCATTAGAGGCGCGCGAGATGCGCTCCCTCCCCCGCTTGCGGGGGAGAGGGTGCTTCCGCGAGCGAGAACCCCCAAGAGGAGAGAGCCTCACCCGGCACTTCGTGCCGACCTCTCCCGCAAGCGGGAGAGGTTGCCGTGTGCTCGCGGTGAGACCGAGACAACATGACATCGCACTTTCGCCCCTGCGAAATCCGCATGGCTTTGCCGCGTTCCCGGCGCTAAAAGACGCCCGTCATACGGAGCTAGCCATGCAAGATCTCTGGCGCCTGTCGGCCGCCGACCTCGCCACCCTCGTCAAATCCAGGAAAGTGTCCGCCAGGGAGGCCGCCAAGGCCGGCCTCGCTCGCCTGGACGCCGTCAATCCCCAGCTCAATGCCGTGATCGACCACCGTCCGGAGGACGTGCTCAAGCAGGCCGACGCCGTGGATGTCGCCATCGCCAGGGGCGAGGACCCCGGCGTGCTGGCCGGCGTGCCCGTCACCATCAAGGCCAATGTCGACCAGGAGGGCTTTGCCACCACCAACGGCTTAAAACTCCAACGCGACCTGATCGCGCGCGAGGACAACCCGGTGGTCGCCAATTTCCGCAAGGCCGGCGCCGTCCTGCTCGGCCGCACCAATTGCCCGGCCTTCTCCTACCGCTGGTTCACCACCAACCTGGTCCATGGCGACACCAAGAACCCCCGCGATGCCTCGCTGACCCCGGGCGGCTCGTCCGGCGGCGCCGGCTCGGCGGT
>NZ_JALBHA010000219.1:0-9636 GCF_023006445.1 Bradyrhizobium sp. SHOUNA76 | reverse complement strand
TGCATCGAGGTGCGCCAATCGTGGCCGGAGACGAGCCAGGCCGCGAGCGGCGCCATCGTCATTGGCGCCATGCCCATGCCGGCCGACACCAGCGACACGGCGAGGCTGCGCTGAGTCTCGAACCAGCCGGTGACGGCCGCCATCATCGGCGCGAAGATCGCCGCGCAGGACGCACCGGTCAGAAGGCCGAACACGACCTGGAACGCTAGAAGCGAGGTCGCATGGCTCGCGGCGAACAGGCTGAGCGCCAGAACGGTCGATCCCGTCAGCACCACCGGCAGCGGTCCGAACCGGTCCGACAGCGTGCCCCAAACCATGCTCGTGAACGCCATCGCCAGAAAGCCGATCGTCATCGCGCTGGAAATGCCTGTTACCGACCAGCCGGTGTCCTTGGCGATCGGCTGCAGGAACACCGGCAGGGAAAACATGCCGCCGATGGCGACGCAGCCGAGCAGGCCTCCGGCAGCGACGATCACCCAGCGATAGGGGGATTGAGTCATTTTGGTCTCCCGAGATGATCTTGTCTGGCTGGAAGACGAATGGGAACTGCGCTGGCCGACAAGGCCGGGACAAGTTTTTGCAGACCCGGCCAATACAATTCGCGAAAACAACCCCATGCACAGTAGCCGGCCTCTGCGCAATCAAGGACTTAACGGGCGACGAGATGAGCCGCGGAGCTCGCCATGGCACGCCGCGATTTGACTCGTCGGGCGAAACACTGGCATCAGGGCATCATCCCGCCAATCCTATCCCTCCACTCTTGCGTGACGTCCGCGATCAAGACTCGCCGGCTGCGCTGCGGCGCCATGTGCTGACCGTGAGCCAGAGCGCCGAGACCAGGAAGTAGAGCGCGCCGACCGCAGCATAGCCCGCGACGTTCGCGATCGACGGAGCCGCAGGCATGGTGGCCTGGAAGATGAAGAAGCCGCCTGCCAGTGCCGACTGGCCGCCGCTGAGCACCATGGCCCATTGCGCGCCGAAAAGCTTCCAGCGCCGCACCGCCGTGCCGAGCTGGAGCAACCCGGACAGGATCGCCCAGGCCCCGAAGATTCCGAGCACCCAGTTCATGCTGACCTGCAATGCCAGGATGACCGCGATGGTGGTCGCGAGGCTGACCAGCACGTTCACGCCCTGCGTGCGGTTCTGGTTCAATCCGCCGCTGCAGAGCGCGTCGAGATAATTGGCCGCGGCGTCCCATGCCGGATACGCGACCAGCAGCGCTGCAGCGACGACCGCCGACGACGGCGCGATCGCAAAGGCCGCAATGACCCAGGCGACGGAAAACGCGGCGCGCAAAAAATAATACTGGTTCAGCCATTGCGCATGGTCGGCGATGTCCGAAGTCGTCTCACGGTTTCTCATTGTCTTCTTCTTACCTACTAGTTGGTAGATTAGATGCAGAAGTCGACGCAGAACGGCATTGCGGCCCGTGTCGTGCCTTCTTCGTCAGTGCCTGGTGGACAGCCGATCGAGCAGCGGCCGGGTGATGGTCCCGAACATCCTGGGATCGCCATAGGCACGCGTCGACAGCATCGCGCCGTGAACGGTCGCCATGAATCCTTCGGCCTCGACCTTTGCGGTGCTGGAAAGATGCAGCCGTCCCTTCCGCTTGCCGCGCTCCAGCACCGATGTCAGCCACGACGCCAGGAAACGGAAATGCGCGCGGACCTCCAGCGCCACCTCTTCGGGCAGGATCGGAAGCTCGGTGGCAAGCAGCGCGCAGACGCAGAAGGGAGCGGTCGCGTCGGTGATGCAGGCCTCCCAATAGGCGACATAGTTTTCGAGCTGGTCGCGCGGGTCCGGGACGTTGCGCTCGAGTGCCGCCAATCCCGCCTGCGCCTCTTCGCGATAGCGCGACACCAGGGTGCGGACCAGGTCGACCTTGCTGGCGAAATGGTGGTGGATGCTCGGCTTGCGAATGCCGACCACGTCGGCGATGTCGGCATAGCTGAAGCCGTTATACCCGCCGGCAATGATCAGCCAGCGTGCGCAGGCCAGGATGTCGTCGGCGGTCGAGGAGACGTTGCTCATCACCCTAGCTACCTTCCAGTTGGTAGGCTCGTCAACAAAGGATGCTTCAATGATCCGTGAATGCTAGGAACCTGACATGACCATTCGCCCCATCGTCCGCTATCCCGACCGCCGGCTCGCGATTTCGGCCCGCCCCGTCACCGCGTTCGACGACGGCTTGCGCGAGCTTGCGGCGGACCTGCTGGAGACGATGCGCGCTGCGCCCGGGATCGGCATCACCGCGCCGCATATCGGCGTGCCCTTGCGCGTCGTCGTGCTCGAGTTCGACGCCAAGGAGGGCCCTCTCACCTACGTCAACCCGGTCATTGAATGGGCGTCACCCGAGATGATCATGCACCGCGAAGGCAGCGTCTCGATGCCCGGGGTCAACGACGAAGTACAGCGCCACGCGCGCGTGCGCATCAGCTATCAAGATCTCGACGGCAACACGCGAACCGAGGAGTCGGACGCCCTGCGCGCCGTGTGTCACCAGCACGAGATCGACCAGCTCGACGGCATGTTCTGGATCCAGCGGCTGTCGCGGCTCAAGCGCGAGCGGCTGGTGAAGAAGTACGAGAAGATGGGGCGACCTTAAGGGGATCGGCGAAGCGCATCCGCTATCCGCCCGCGCCGGAGCAAGACGGATGGACTACGCCAGCGGCCTGCGCTTTCGCGCGGCCGCCGGCAACCATGCGTTTTCTTTGAGAGGGTGTGACGGGCTTTCCCGATGCAACTGCTTTTTCGGAGCGAGGCGATCGGACCCTTCACACGCTCAGATCATCGGGCCTTGCCGGGCACCGGCGTGTTGAGCAGCTGCTGCTCCCACAGGTACGCGATGCCGCTCCCGCCGGCATGCTGGGTGATCACCTCCGTCAGCGCGGCAGCTTGATCGGTCCGAGCCCAGTCACGCTGCCATTCGGCCGCCAGCGCCAGCCAGGTCATCATATTCGCGCCCGCCGCGATCATGCGCTGGATCGCGACCTCGTGGGCCTCCACCGAAACGGCGCCAGAGGCGTCGGTGATGACAGTTACATCCCAGCCTTCGCCGAGAGCCTGAATCGCCGGCATCGCCACGCAAATTTCGGTCCACAGGCCAGCAATGACGAGTTGCTTGCGCCCCGTTGCCTTGACTGCGTTCACCACCTTTCGATCCTCCCAGGTGTTGATGAACGTCCGGTCGAACACTTCCTGGCCGGGGAAAACGTCCGTGATCTGAGGGAAAAGGAGACCACCCCGCTCAGCGACCACGGTGGTCAGGATCGTGGGAACGCCGAAGGCCTTGGCGGCCTTGGCCAGACCGGTCGTATTGTTGATCACCATCTGAGGTTCGTGGCTGTTCACGTTCGCGAGCTGGTACGGCTGGTGGTCGATCAGAACGAGCACCGAGTCTTCGGGACGAAGAAGCGAAGCAAGGCCGTTACGAAAAGTCATCGTTGCATCCTTTACTGCCGTTGTGAGCGGCACTGGTTTTTCCGAGACGTACGCCAGCAGCGACGTAGCCCGGCCCCGAGATTGGTGTTCCGGATGCGATACGGTAGTGTCGTGCCGCGGCACGCTGTGTCGCGGAATGAGGAACGCTGAGTTGGACATCGAAGACATACGGACGTTCGTCGAAATCGCCGACGCCGGGGGAATTTCGGCCGCCGCGCTCCGGCTGGGCGTCGCCAAATCGATCGTCAGTCGTCGGCTTTTCCGGCTTGAAGCGGAACTTGGCGTCCAACTTCTTGCGAGAACGACCCGCGGGGCTGCGCTCACGGAGGCCGGCGTCACGTTTCGAGACCATGCAGCCAGAGTCTGCGCCGAGATCGACGCAGCGAGGGAGGCAGTTCTACCCGCCGGAGAGTTGCGCGGACGCTTGCGAGTTGCGGTGCCATTTACTTTCGGCCCGACCCACTTCGCTCCCATCCTTGCGGAGATGGCCCGGCGTCATCCCCATCTTCAGATCCACACCTGTTACAGCGATCGCTTCGTTGATCTCATCGCAGAAGGATATGATTGCGCGATACGGCTTGGCTATCTTCCGGACTCCAATCTGATCGCAAGACGCGTTGGACCCATACATGGGAAGCTTGTCGCGAGCCCGGACTACATCAAGGCCCATGGGGCGCCCGAATCGCCGGAGGAACTCGTCGCCCATGAGGCCCTCATGCAGGGCACCGAAGTGTGGCAACTCATGGATGGCGACAAGATCCTCACCGTGCGTCCGCAGGGTCGCTTCAAGGCCGATAACGGCACAGCTCTGGTTTTGGCTGCAACGGCAGGACTCGGGATCGCCTATCTTCCCGACAGCCTCACCCATGAATATGTAGCCTCCGGCGCGCTGGTGCCGGTCATGACACGATATCCCCCGTCTCCGGCGGGTGCCTATGTGGTCCGCCCGCCGGGCCAGCATCCCGCACGGAAGATACGAGTCCTCACCGAATTGCTGATTGAGTATTGCGAGCCGGCTCCGCATCCCGCGTAACCTCGCTCCCTCACCGCCAAGTTCGCGATTTCATCAAGCCCTCTTCCCGCTCCGCTTGGTGATGGGGGCGTTGCGACGCTCGCGCTTGCCGCGCGCGATCTCGGTTGCCAGCGCGTCCAGCCTGGGCTCCCAGAAATTCCGGAACTGACCGATCCACGCATCCACCGCGCGAAGCCCGGCAACGTCGACCGAATAAAGGCGCCTTTGCGCCTCCGCCCGGACATTGGCAAAACCGCTCTCTCGCAACACCTTGAGGTGCTGCGAGACCGCCGCCTGGGTGATCCCGAACTCGGCCCCGATCACCTCGACGACTTCGCCGGACGCCATTTCGTTTTGGCCGAGCAGCTCGAGGATGCGGCGGCGCACGGGATCGGCGAGGACCTCGAAGACGTGCATCAGCTTCCTGTGCCGGGATGAACGATGTCGGGCGGCATCTCGCCGCGATAGAATGCGATGGTGCGGTCCGAGCGCTGCTTGGCCGCATCAGGGTCGACCCCGCTCGCGACGTGCGCCGCCCGCCAAGACTCGCCGCTGGTCGTCATGAACTCCTTGCCCTCCGGCGAGCCCATCCAAGCCTCGGCCGTCTCGTGGTCGACCGATGCCCCCGTCGCAACATATCGCTCCAGTCCTGCAAGTGCGAGGTCCCAACCGATCCCCACCGCACCCGGGCCGAACTGATTCCAATGATCCTCGATGATCGCGGTGTGCTCAAGTGTCAAACGCGCCTGGCTGCGTTCTGCTGCCAGCCCGACGTCGATCCAGCTGATCGCGCCGCCGAATTCCCACGTTGCCGCAAAATGCGTCGGCGGCGTGCACGCCGTGATGGTGCCGCCCGCATTGCCCTTGAGCTGGTACCTTCCGCCGAGCTGGAGGTCTCCCTCGACCGGCAAGAACCATCGCGGGATGCGCTCACTGTTGGTCAGGGCGTCCCAGAGATCCTCGACGCTGGTGTCATAAAGCCTTGTCAGTGTCACTGCGCTCGCAGGTTTGCCGTCTTTCTCGAAGTTCTTCACCGAACGCGTGACAAGCCCGAGGACCCTGGCGACATCGATCTGCATTGCGTTCCTCCTTATCGTTGGCGCAAGGATGAATATCGACCGAGGTTAATATAAGTCAATACTTATATTAAGGCACTCCGCCGCTGCGTCAAACCGCCTCGCGAGGCGAGGCGAACCAAACCCCTGCTCAAACGTCTATCGGTCCCCCATCCCCGCCAGGCCTGCGCAAGACGGAAGGAATTCATGAAAGTTCGCAAATTCGCCATCTCCGACGCTTCGCTCGAACGCTCGCCGGGACAGGACGGCGACATCTTCGTCGGCAACCTGGTCGACCAACGTCACGGCGGACCGATCACGATCGGCTTCGGCCGCTACGCGCCAAACCAGACTCTCGAAGAGACGATCACGGTCGACGATGTCATGATCGTCCTCGAGGGAAAGCTGTCGGTCACGAGCCGCGGCAGCACCGTCACCGCAGGTCCCGGTGAGATCGTCTACATGCCGAAGGGCGAGACGGTCAGCATCCGCTCGCACGAGCAAGGCACCGTCACCGCCTACGTCACCTATCCGCATTGGCAGGAGGCGCATGACGGCGCCACTTAGCCGGTGACGGCCAGACCTGCTCGACCGATCTTACGGTTTTGGCAGGCCTCGTATCCCGGATGGAGCGCAGCGCAATCCGGGGTTCGTTCTGCACGGGCAATCGCGCGATCCGGTTGGTCTGTCCCGGATTACGCTTTCGCTTCATCCGGGCTACGACGAGTCAGCTTCCGCGCCCTCACCCACCCGCCATCAGCGCCTTCGCCAGCGCCATGTAGGCCGGCAGCGTCACGGGATCGTTGGCGGCGTTGCCCGCCATGGGATGCGATGCATAACGCGCGATCACCATTTCAGCCTTGGGATCGATGTAGATGCCCTGGCCGTGGACGCCGCGCGCCATGTAGGCACCGTGTTCGTTGTGCGTCACCCACCATTGGTTGCGATACGACGCGCCCGGCAGCGTGGTGTAGCCGGCCGGCTTGAATTTTTCGGGATCGCCGCCGCGCGCGATGTCCTCGACCACTTGTGATGGCACGACCTGACGGCCGTTGCAGCGGCCGTGATTGCGCATGGTCTCGCCGAAACGGGCGAGATCGCGCAGTGTCGTGGAGAGCCCGCCGCCGCCGCTCTCGGTGCCGATGCGGTCGACGTGGTAGTGCGCGTCTTCCTCCGCGCCCATCGGCTGCCAGATGCGCTCGGACAGAAGATCGGACAGCGTCATGCCGCTGGCGCGCCTGACGATCCAGGCCAGCACGTCGGTGTTGACGGTCTTGTAGGCAAAGGCCTTGCCGTGCTCGCCCTGCTTTGTCTGCGCCATCAGAAACTCGAAGATCGTGGTCGCGCCTTCATAACCCGGCGGGATCGGCGCCATGCCGTTGGCGCGTCGCAGGCCCCACACATCCGAATTCTTGTCGGTATAGACTTCGGTGTATGCGAGCCCCGTGGTCATATCCATGACCTCGTGCACGCGCGCGTCGCTGAACGCGCTCGCCTTCAGCTCCGGTACGTAGTCGGTGACCGGCGCCTGCGGATCGATCCTGCCTTCGGCGACCAGCATGCCTGCGAGCACGCCAGTGAACGACTTCGTCACGGACATCGCGATATGCGGCTTGTGCGGCTTCAACGCACCAAAATAGCGCTCGTAGATCAGCTTCCCCCGATGCAGCACCGCGATGCCGTCGGTGTAGGTCTCCTCCAGCATCTTTTCAAAGGTCATGGGCCGGCCATCCATCGTGGTCGAGGCGACCGCGCCGATGTCATGGTCCTGGCGCGGCAGCACAGACGCCGGCCCCGCCCCGCGCCAGACGTTCACCGTCGGCACCAGCTGGCGGATGTTGGACCACGCCCAGCGCAGCTCGGGGAAATTGCGGAACGAGCCATCCTGGAAGGTGATGAGGCGGTCCGAGGACGGCGGGAAGCCGCGCATCCAGCCGAGGGAGTTGGGGTCGGTGGAGGTGGCGGGCTGTTGGCTGGGCGCGATCGCGGTGGACATGCAAGGTGGCTCCGGAGAGGACGACGCGGATGTCGTATCACGGCGGAACGTGACGGACATCCGACGTTTGCGCCGGGTCCCTGCGCGCCGATCAGGATGGCGCAGCGCAAATCCGTTTCACCACCGCGCTGTCGCACTCCCGAGCACGGTCCGTCCCTGCGTGAAGGAGCAGGTCCCGGCGTTGCAGATCGGCACGCGTTCATCCGACAGGTTGCGCGCATTCACGGCGAGCCGCATGCCGCGATAGTCGTAATGCGCCCCCGCATCGAACGCCATGATGGCGGGATTTCTGATCGTGTTGACCTCGTCCGCCCAGGTCTGCCCGATCCAGCGCGCACCGGCACCGATGCCAAAGCCTGCAAGCGGGCCGGTCTGCCAGGTGTAGTCGAGGAAGATCGCGGCCTGCTGCAACGGCACGCCGATCGGCACCTTGCCGAGATCGAGGCCATTGCTGCGCGTGACGGTCGCATCGGTGTAGCTGTAGGACGCGATGCCCTTGAGTCCCTCGGCCAACGACAGCACGGCTTCGAGCTCCGCACCGCGCGATCGGACTTGGCCGGTCTGCACCGAGAAGGTGGGAAAGGCCGGATCGATGGTCAGCACGTTGTCCTTGGTCAGGTTGAACCAGGTCGCCGTGAAGTAACTGTTCCAGCCGAGAGGTTGATATTTGATGCCGGCTTCGAAAGATTCACCCGTTGTCGGCGCGAACGGCGTGCTGCCGCGCTGTGGGGCCGTCGTGCCGGTCAGCGGCAGAAACGACGTCGCATAGTTCACATAAGGAGCAAGGCCGGACTCGAACAGATACAACAATCCGGCGCGGCCGGTGAACTTGCCGGGCGCGCTATCGCTCGTCACGCCCGTAAGGTCGTTGCGGTTCGACAGCGCGGCAAAGTCCTGCCGGCCGCCGATGGTCAGCCGCCAGCCGCCCCAGGCCATCTGATCCTGTGCGTAGAGCCCGACCTGGCCGAGCGTTTGGCTGTTGGCGCTCATCAGCCCCAGAGGGGTCGTCGGCGCCGAGCTGCCGTAGACCGGATTGGTCAGATCGAGCGACGGCGCCAGGCCCGCATAATAGTCCAGCGTCGTGCCTTGCCGGAAATAGTCGACGCCGGCGAGCACCGTATGCTTGACCGGACCTGTGACCAGCTTGGCCTCGATCTGATTATCGACGTTGAACGTGTTCAGCCATTCCCGGAACGTCGCACCATAGCGGTTGAGCGTGCGCCCGTCGGGCGAGAGGCTGAGAGCATCGACCATGTTGCCCTCGAACGACACGTGCCCGATCCGAACATGCTGCCGGAAGGCCAGCGCCTCATTGATGCGATGGTCGAGCCTGTATCCGATCGAGGCTTGCCATTGCGTAAGCGCGTCGAATGCGGGGTCGCCGAGACGAATATTGGTGACCACGCCCGTCACCGGGTTGCGCAGATAATACGGCCACATCGAGGTCTTGCTGCGCTCATACTCGGCCAGCACGGTGAGTGTCGTATCCTCACCCAGCTTGGCGGTAAAGCTCGGGGCGAGAAACACGCGGTCATCCCAGGTCCCGGGGATTTGCGTGCCGCTGTCACGCACCAGGCCGGTGAAGCGGTAAAGCAGCTTGTCGTTGTCCAGCGTTGGCCCGCTGAAGTCGAACCTGCCCTGATAACGATCGAAATTTCCGATATCGAGGCCGACCTCATTGAACCGCTTATCGAGCGGCATCTTGCTCACATAGTTCACCATGCCGCCGGCTTCGTTGGCGCCGTACAGCACCGATGACGGACCGCGCATCACCTCGATTCGCTCGGCTCCGTAGGGTTCGTTGCGAAAATAAGCGAACGAACCATTGCCCTGCCGCAAGCCGTCACGATAGTTGCCATACACGTTGGCCGCAAATCCCCGGATCAGAAACTGATCATAACGGGGATCGAAACCGTAGGGCTGCGTCTGCACACCGGCCGTGTAGGCCAACGCCTCGCCGACCGTTCGCGCACCGGTGTCGCGGATCTGATCTTGCGTCACGACCGAGATGGACTGCGGCGTCTCGATCAGCGCCGTGTTCGTCTTGGTGCCGGTGGCGCTGCGCGTCGCGACGAAGCCCTGCACAGGACCGATCGCGCTCTGCAGCGTCGGGGCCGACGCCGGAGCTCCCG
>NZ_JALBHA010000218.1:0-9658 GCF_023006445.1 Bradyrhizobium sp. SHOUNA76 | reverse complement strand
CTCCTCGGCCGACTTGCTCCGGCGGGCGGACGGGGCCGGCTCGGCCGACCGATCCGAACGCGAGCCGGACAGCGATTTCTCGTCATTGCCGATCGAGCCGCCGGAGCTGCCGGACTGGGCCAAGGCGGAAGGGAGGGAGAAGGCGAGGCTCAGGACGAAGGCGAGGCCAGTCGTGCGCACGGCGGCGTTGGGCATGATCACAATCCAAAATGAAAAAGGCATCAGCGGCCGGATCCGTCCGCACAGACGGATCCAATAATGCGGCAAGCTTTGCCAGCCTTGCCGCATTCGTCAAGCGCGGCATCCCTGGCGCGCTGCACGCCCTCGCGCTGGACCAGCGACCAGGATTTGTCTGAGATCGCGAAGGCGCCGCAGCTTCTGCCGTAGAAGGAGAGCTCGATCGGGCATTTGGTGCCGGCGCAATTGCCGCGCGCATCCGCCACCGCCGCGCGCCGCGAGGCGTGATTCCACGAGATGCCCCATTTGCTGTTGTCGGGCCCATAGACGATCGAGCCCCAGGGCTTGAGATCCTCCATCTTGCGCATGCGCAGCAGCAAGCCCTCGGTCGGCTCCCCATTCGGCGCCATCGAAATCCGCTGCTGGAGTTTTGTGATCGCGCGAGTGAGGCCGTCGGGGGTATCAGGATCGAAATTGAGCTCGTAGAGCCGTTCGCTGAGCTCACTGAGCAGCGCGGCATCGCGCAAGGGCACGCGGTCGGGATCGGCGCGCAGACGCTCCGCCGGCAGGGGATCGGGCTGCATCGCCGCGACCGGCGGCGGCGCAGTTTGCGTCGGCGGCACGAAGTAAAAGGTGCCGTCGATCGGCGAGGACGACACCCAGGGCTGCTGCGCGCCCGCGGTGGCGCGCTTCACCGCGAGGCCCACCTGGTTGAAGGTCTGAAACACATCGAGACCCGCGACCCGGATCGTCGTCGCCAGCGCCTTCGTATAAGGGCTATGACCGTCGCTGCCGTCCTGCGCGACGTTGCCGGGCTGGGTGGCATAGGAGATCAGCGTGCCCTCTGGCGCGCGCATCTGCGCAAGGCCGCCATCCGATGATCGCAAGCCGCGTGAGCCGAACGGGTTGTTGCGGCAGGCATCCAGGATGACGAGATTGAGGCGGGTGCCGGAGCCCTGCATCTGGCGCAGCACGAGATTGACGTCGGTCATCTGGAAATCGACGTCGGCCTCGCGCGTCGGATTGGCGCTAACAGGTACGAGGTAGTTGGAGCCGGCGACCTGGACGCCGTGGCCGGCATAATAGAACAGCGCGACGTCGGCGCCCTGGACCTGCTGGCCGAAGCTCTGCACGGCGATGTCCATCGCGCCCTTGTCGAGATCGAGCTGGGCGCGTCCGCCGACCAGTGTGAAGCCGAGCGCACTGAGCGTCTCCGCCATCAGGCGCGCATCCTTGGAGGGGTTGTCGAGCGGCGTGATGTTCCTGTAGGCGGAGTTGCCGACCACGAGCGCGATGCGTTTCTCCGCCGACGCCGGCTCCGCAACGACGACAAGCAGCGCCAGCGCCGCCAGCCCCAAAACGCGATTGAAAATCCTCGCGCGCATCAAAATTCCTCGAAGTAATGGCGCCAGTCTAACAGCCCCGCAGCCAGGCGAAAAGCGGCGTGAAGGGGAGGCGCGACCCAGCGCTGCGGACTCCGTTGCGGCATCGGCCCCGGCTCTGCAGCGCACCGCTAAGGGGCGCTGCGCCGCGTCCGGGGCACGAGAGCGCGAGTGTGGCGCTCCCTCTCTCCACATCGTCATTGCGAGGAGCCCTTGCGACGAAGCAATCCAGAACCTTTCCTGGGCGGCAGTCTGGATTGCTTCGCTGCGCTCGCAATGACGGAGCAAGGGGCATCGTCGGCATTCTCCAACTCTCAGCTTACTGGCAGACACGCCTTCGCAGTCTCGCGGCGCGTTTCGCCCGAGGCTTGCTGTCGTTCGGCGCCCGATGAAGGCCAAAGGGCGCAGGGAAGGCCGGGCGCCGGCGGCACCCGAGATCCGTGCGCTACGAAGATGCACACGGGGTGGATCACAGGTGATGCCGGTCGCCCGGCCTTCCCTGCGCGGATGGTTTTAACGGTGTCCTTCGTGCTCTCCCCGGGGAGCGATGCACTATTGCCCCCGTCGCCTTGCGGATGATCGATGCGCGTGCCCGGTCGGGCCGCCACATCACCGCTGAGACTTGACGCACAGACCCCGGGCGTCAGGACCACACGACTTCTCCGTCCGCGGACGACCGGGCCGGATCGTCAGGGGCTGGCGCGTGCTCGCCCCCGATGTCCAACCTGACCGCTGCGACCGCGCCGGGTCGTATCGCGTCGCCTGAGGACTCACGGTTGCCCGCCCTGTCATCATGCATGTCGCGCCGGCGCTACCGCGTCCACCGCAAGCCCGGCCCGCATCTCGTGACGATCGCGAAGCGCCCCTTTGGCAGGGGCCGGGATGAGCGGTGTATGTCATAAATCCGAAATTCGGGAAAGTGGAATGTTTTTGCGGGCAGGGGTTGACGAGGTGTTTCGGTGTGTTGCCCGACGCCTCGCACGCGGTTGCCTCGGCCTCCGTCGGTCATTCCGGGGCGCGCTCTCGCCCATCGTCATTGCGAGCGCAGCGAAGCAATCCAGAATCTCTCCGAAGCGGCAGTCTGGATTGCTTCGTCGCAAGAGCTCCTCGCAATGACGGAGTGGAGGCCGCCGCGTGATACGGCGAGCCGCCACTTCGCGGATGACATCGACGTGGCCTCGCAAGCCCCCCGCCCGAGGCCGCTATTTCAGCGGCAGGAACAAATCCGCGGTCGCCTCGTGCTCACCGACCTCAGGGACGAAGCTCAGCCGCTGGCAATAGATCGGGAAGTCGCGTGCGTCCTCGCCGCTGGCCGGAAGCCAGTCGCGATAGAGGTAGAGCGCGGCGGGCTCCAGATTGTCGGTGTTGCCGACGACGCGCAGCACTGCGCAGCGTCCGCCCGGAATCACGCCGGCTTTGATCGCTTCGCCGTTCGGCTCGATCGGTTGGCCGGTTCCGACACAGAGGTCCACGCTATAGTCGGCGGGCGAGGCAGGCCGCCGCTCGGAACGCCAGACGTTGAAGGTCGGACTTGTGCTGGGGTGCAGGCCGGCGGCTCTACGCCAGGCGATGAAGCGCTGGATGGTGGCGGGAAGCGTCGCCGGGTCGCCCCGATGCTCCATGATCGCCACCGCCGTCGTCGGCACATCGCGGATCGTCACGTCGTCGCTGGTAAAGGTCTTCTGCATGAGCTTGCTCCTCGCGTTGTCGAGAGGCCCGAAGGCCGCAAGCCACGGCTCCCAGTCGGGAGACTTCCGGAACGACGACGGCGATTGGCCGAACCGTTGCCGAAAGGCGCGGGCGAAGGCGTCCGGTGCGTCGTAGCCGGCATCCATCGCGATATCCGTGACGCTTTCGGCGTCGCTGTAGGCCAACCGGTATGAAGCGCGCTTCATGCGGGCGAGCTGGATATAGCGATGCACTGACAGCCCGAAGGTTGCAGTGAACTGCCGGTGGAAATGATATTTCGAGTAGGCTGCGACGCTGCTCAGCGTATCCAGGTCCAGATTGTCGTCGAGATGCCGGTCGATGTGATCCAGCACCCGCTGCATCCGGGCATGGTAGTTTTGAAGCGCCGCCGTCATCGTTCCGTTCTCCGTGGCAGCACCAGCTAAAGCGCACTTCGGACGCGACGTGCTCGACCGATCTTGCGGTTTTGCCACGGGTCGCCGAACGTCGCCAAGGGCCGTCCACGGGCACTGTGGATGAACGACCAGGAGGGGAGCGTTTGCAGACTGGTCGCTTTCATCCCCGTTCCGCCCTGGAAACTTCTCGCCTCCGCCGTCGTTGAAATTGCGGCTGAGGAGACGCCATGCCGATCAAGGATCAGGAAGAATTTCGCCAAGAAGCTGGTGGAGCACCATCCCGATGCGGCGACTTTGCGTGGGCTTGTGCGGGCCCGTAAACCGGCAGAACTGCATTTTCGCGACGACGGCATCGTTCCGAACAATCCGAAATTTCCAGTGCTGCTCTATCGCGGCGCGGTGAACCTGAAGAGCCGGCGTTTTCCCCCTGATGTCATCATCGACACGCTGTTCGATACGAATGGCTGGGGTCGGTCGTGGCGCGACACCGTGTACGACTTCGTTCATTATCATTCGCAAATTCACGAAGTGATGGGCGTGGCACGCGGCACGGCCAGAATCGAGTGCGGCGGGATCAAGGGGCGGATCCTCAGCGTGAAGGCCGGCGATGTGCTGGTCCTTCCCGCAGGCACGGGACACCGCCTCATCGAATCCAGCCGGGACTTTATCGTCGTCGGCGCGTACCCGCAGGACGGGACCTACGACGAGTGCACCGACACGCGAGAGCGTCCCGACGCCGTCAAGCGTATCGCCAAGGTCCGTAAGCCGAAGACGGATCCGGTCGCCGGACCCGGCGGCCCGCTGCTCAGATCATGGCGGACGGTGCGACCGCGATCGTGAGGCGATGCTTCGCCGCAGTCGCGCGCGACGGCGGAACGCCGGAACAACTCGCCTGCAGCAACGTCTTTTATCAGACGAGGGAGATGCCCATGAAAGCGCTCATTGCCGCGGTCGCATTTGCAGCCATGTCCGGCCCGGTCATTGCCCAGAATACGGGGCCGGCTCCGCAGACCGGCATGGACAGGCCGGAAAACACCAACGGTGCCACGGAGCGAGGGACGATGGACACCACAGGGACGAATGCCAATCGGGCAAACCAGCCTGAAACCAAAGGCGCGGCCGGACAACGCAGGACAGGCGACAAGAAGAAGTAGCCGGTCGAGCGGCCGCGACCTTGCATTCGCGCTCACGTCAGATAGTCGGGCCTGAAATCGGCAAGCTCGCGCAGCTCCTCGGGTTGCAGCAGCTCGATCTCGCTGCCCTCCCAGGCGATCAATCTCCGATGCCTCAGTTCCTGGATGGTGCGGTTGACGTGGACGATCGACAGTCCGCAGGCATCGGCAACGTGCCGCTGCGTCATCGGCATCTGGAAGCAGCGGTCGTTGAGGAGGCCGACGACGTCCAGCCTTGCGGCGAGTTCGCAGATGAGGTGCGCGACCTTGGGCAAGGCCGCCTGCGCGCCGAGGCGGGCGATCCATTGCCGCGAGATGGCCGCATCGATCAGCGTCTCGCGCCAGAACGCGCGTGTCAGGTGGTGGGAGCCGTCGAGAAGCTGCCGGAGCGGGCTGTGCCCGACAGTGCCGACGATGGTCGGTCCGAGGCCGACGAGGTCCGCATCCATCGGCGAGACCAGCAGGGTGTGCAGGCAGGGCATGTCGCCGGGAACGTGGAACGCGAGGATCTGGCTGCGGTCGCCGACGATGCGGGCCTGGTAGAGGAAGCCGCTCACGACGAAGACGCAGCGCGAGGCGGCCTCGCCCTGGCGCAGCACGATCTCGCCGTCGGCGACCTGGCGCAGCGTGGAGGGCAGGGCGGCGACCTGCCGGCGTTCGTCCTCGGACAGGCTTTCGATGGCCTGCAGACGCGCGATGAACTTCGGATGCGGCATGAGCCTCGCTTGCTGCTTCAGCCGTCGCGCGGCACCGACGTCTCGACGAAACGCCGCGAGAGCTTTGCACGCGACCCATCGGAGACCGGCGCCGAGCGGAACTCGCGGATGGCGGGGGCGAGTTCCTGATCGGACATCGGCCGGACCGGCTCCTTCAGCGTGCCCGCGACCAAGGCATCGCTGATGCTGTCGAGGTGCTCGCTCGTATCCGACCTGAACAGGCTGCGGATGCGCTCCAGGATCGTCGTAGGGCTCATGAAGGGACGGCTCGTTCGCAGTCGGGGGGTGACGGGGGTGGATGCGACTCGGTGCGGTCGCAAACCGGTTAGCAACCTGTGCCTCCGAACCGCGTTCTAGTCCGCTGAACCCAAGCCGGACGGATCATTTGATAGAACCGGCGCCATTTTTGGCGGCCCCATGGAAAAAGCCCACGACGTGCTGATCCGGAACCTTTGCGAGCACACAGCGCTCGCAGAGGAGGATCTTGCGGAAATCCGGGCGCTCACCTTCACGCTGCGCGATTTGGAGCCCAACCAGGATTTCATCCGTCAGGGCGACAAACCCGAACATTCGGTGCTGGTCGTCACCGGCATGGTCGCGCGTTACCATCTGCTGGGCGGCGGTGGGCGGCAATATCTGGCGTTCCATCTCACCGGCGACCTGCCGGATGCGCAGGGCCTGTTCATCGACCAGATGGACCACGGATTGAGCGCGCTGGGGGCGGCCTCAATCGCCTTTATCCCGCATCGCGAATTGTTCATCGCGTTCCGGCGGCGGCCAAGCTTTGGGCTGGCGGTCTGGCGCGAGACGCTGCTCGATGCCGCGATCTTTCGCGAGGCCATCACCAACAACAGCGCCCGGCCAATGCAGGCGCGCATGGCACACCTGTTCTGCGAGCTGTTCTACCGTGCTCGCGCGGCGCAGCTCGTCCGCGGCAATCGCTGCCGCATCCCGATCAGCCTGGCGCAGCTCGGCGAGACGCTGGGCATGGCGATCGCGACGGTGAACCGGACACTGGGCGAACTCAGGCGCAGCGGAGCCATGGATCTGCGCGAGGGCGAGCTGATCGTGCTGAAATGGCGCGACTTGCAGCGGCTCGGCGATTTCAATCCGGCCTATCTGCACCAGAAACGGCAGTCGCCGCCGCGTACGTGAGGCCGTCGGGCCTGGCGGGTCGAGAGGGCGGCGGTGATCATCACCCGAAGCGGGCTTCGCGGTCCCCCGAGGATCGGTGTTGCGCCGCATGCGCGCGGTAGGCGTCGATCGCCCTGTTGGCGAGCATCAGCTGCCGGCGTTCGCCGGTCCTGAGCTGGGCTTCGATCGCGTCGAGAATGACGTTGGCGCTCTCGTCCGGCGAGCGGAGCTCGCCGCTCTGCTCCAGGCAGCTCCAGGCGATGAAGAATGCGCTTTCGACGGTGCAACGAATGGACATGCCCTGCCAACGCAGCGGGGCCGAAGGCGTTCCGTGCAGCGGGCGCGACTTGCGCCGGGCCCGCAGCACGCGATGGGTCAGTTCTTCAGCACGATGCGGCCGACGACCTTGCCGGCCCGCAGCTCGTCGATCCATTTCTGGACATCGCCCATCGGCTCCTCGCGCATCGGCGTCGGCTTGATCTTGCCGGCGCGGGCCAGCGCCATCAGCTCCTGGGCCTCAGCCAGCGTGCCGACCATGAAACCCTCGATGGTCATGCGCTTGTAGACCCACTGCACCATCGGCAGCGTGAACTGGCCGCCCATCAGGCCGGAGACCACGATCTTGCCGCCGCGCGCGGCGACGGCGACCGCGAAGGCCATCGACTTCTCGTTGCCGGCGAAATCGACGATCTCGTCGAAGCCGCCTTCGGTCTCCTTCAGGATGCGCTTGATCACGTCGGGCTCGGACGGGTCATAGGCATTGGCGGCACCATTCTTCAGCGCAGTGTCGCGCGCGGCCGGCGAGAGGTCGGCGACCGTGATCGGCTGCTTGAACATCGCCTGCGCGAACGACAGGCCCATCATGCCGACGCCGCCGAGGCCGATCAGCAAGAGGTTGCGCTGGCGCGGACGGTCGACCAGGCGCTTGAGCGCGCCATAGGCGGTGACGCCGGAGCACATCAGCGTCGCGGCCTGGTTGACGGGCAGCGGATCGTAGTCGAGCAGATATTTTGCGTCGGGCACCAGCACGTGGGTGGCGAAGCCGCCGTCGATGGAGACGCCGAGGAAGCGCTGCTTCACGCACAGATTCTCGTCGCCATTGGCGCAATCGCGGCACTGGCCGCAGCCGATCCAGGGGAAGACGGCCTTCTTCGTGCCGACCAGGCCGGCGGCGACGTCCGGGCCGACTTCGTCGACCACGCCGGCGATCTCGTGGCCGAGCGTGAAGGGCAGCGTCATGCCGCGCGTGGTGTCGAGCTTCTTGCCGCCGCCGAGATCGGCATAGCCGTCCTGGATGTGGAGGTCGGAATGGCAAAGGCCGCAGCGCTCGATGCGCACCAGCACCTCACGTCCTTGCGGCTTCGGCGTATCGACGATGGTCTCGCACAAGGGCGCATCGAACTTGACCAGGGACTGCCTGCGCATCAGCGCCATATTTCTTCCTCCGAAATTATCGCTCTGTTTCGGTCCGTATATTGGCCAATTCACGGGCCATGGCAACAAAGCCTGATATGGGAATGGTCTCTGCGCGCCGCGTCGCCTCGACGCCGGCGGCTTGTGCAAGCCGCGCCGGATCGACGCCGAGCGACTTCAGGCTTTGCCGCAGCATCTTGCGGCGCTGGCCGAAGGCGGCGGCGGCGACCTGCTCGAGCATTTTGCGATCGCAAGGCAGCGGTTCTGCGCGCGGCTTGAGGCGCACGACGGAGGAGGTGACCTTCGGCGGCGGCACGAAGGCGGACGGCGCAATGTCGAACAGGATCTTGGTCTCGCAGCGCCAATTGGCGAGCACGCCGAGCCGGCCATAGGCCTCCTCGTCCTCGCGCGCGACGATGCGCTCGCCGACCTCGCGCTGAAACATCAGGACCATCAGATCGTACCAGGGCGGCCAGGGCTCGGTCGTCAGCCAGTTGATCAGAAGCTGGGTGGCGATGTTGTAGGGCAGGTTGGCGACGATCTTCGCTCTCTCGCCATCGAGCAGCGGACGCGGATCAAAGGTCATGGCATCGCCATGCACGATCTCGAGCCTGTCAGGGTGGCGCGCGGAAATATCCTGAAGCGCCGGGATCGCGCGCTCGTCGTGCTCGATGGCGATGACGCGCTTTGCGCCGAGCGCGAGCAGCGCCCGCGTCAGCCCGCCCGGGCCGGGGCCAATCTCGACGATGGTGGAGTCTTCCAGCGGAGCTGCCGCACGGGCGATGCGGGCGGTGAGATTGAGGTCGAGCAGAAAGTTCTGGCCGAGCGATTTGCGCGCCGACAGCGCGTGCTGGCGAATGACCTCGCGCAGCGGCGGGAGGTCGTCGATCGCGCTCATCAGGTGGTCGCAGCCGCCATGCGGCTTGCGAGCCTCAAGGCTGCGATCAGGCTGGCCGGATTGGCCTTGCCGGTGCCGGCGATGTCGAAGGCGGTGCCGTGATCGGGCGAGGTGCGGATCAAGGGCAGGCCGAGCGTGACGTTGACCGCGTCGTCGAAGGCGACCGTCTTGATCGGGATCAGCGCCTGGTCGTGATACATGCAGACGGCGCAATCATAGGTGCTGCGCGCGGCCTCGTGGAACATGGTGTCGGCGGGCAGCGGGCCTCTTGCCTCGATGCCGTCGCCACGCAGCGTTTTCAGCGCCGGCGCGATAATGGTCTGTTCCTCGTGGCCGAGCGAGCCGTCCTCGCCGGCATGCGGATTGAGGCCGGAAACCGCGATGCGCGGCCGCGCGATACCGAAGCGGGATTTCAGTTCAGTCGCGACGATGCGAACCGTCGAGACGATCAGCTCACTGGTGAGCTGGGCCAGCGCCTCGCGCATCGAGACGTGGATGGTCACGGGCACCACGGCGAGCTGCGGCGACCACAGCATCATCACCGGCTGCGGCACCCGGCCGTCCTCTGCTGCGAGCTCGGCCAGGTATTCGGTGTGGCCGGGATGACGGAAGCCCGCGCGGTAGAGCACGCTCTTGGCGATCGGATTGGTGACGACGGCGCCGGCGCGGCCCTCGCGGACAT
>NZ_JALBHA010000217.1:0-9667 GCF_023006445.1 Bradyrhizobium sp. SHOUNA76 | reverse complement strand
CTCGCGGGACGACAGGGCGATGCAGCCATCGACGGCTGGATCTTTGCTGCAGGCGGCGGCGCGATCGACTGCGTCTGGGCCGGCGGCCGCAAGGTGGTCGAAGGCGGCCGGCATGGATTGCGACAGGCCGCACGCGAACGCTTCAACGCGACAGTGCGGAGGCTTGTCGCATGAGCCTCGCCACCGATACAGCCGACCAACCAACATTGTACAAGCGAATTCGTGCCGACATAGAAAAGCGCATCCTGACCGGTGAATGGCCGCCGGGCCACCGCATTCCGTTCGAGCACGAGCTGGTGGCGCGCTACGGCTGCTCCCGCATGACGGTGAACAAGGCGCTGTCGGAGCTCGCGCAGGCCGATCTGATCGAGCGGCGGCGGCGCGCCGGCTCGTTCGTGCGCCGACCGCAACATCAATCCGCGGTCCTCAAGATCGCCGACATCCGCGCCGAGATCACTGCGCTGGGGCGCGCTTACGGCTATGAGCTGATCCAGCGCAAGCTGCGCGCCGCGACCGCGGCCGACCGTGACCGTCTCGGCGTGAGGAAGGCCGGCAAGGTGGTCGCGATCACCTGCCGGCACAGCGCCGACAACGTGCCGTTCGCCGTCGAGGACAGGCTGATCGACCTGTCATCCGTGCCGGATGCCGCGACCGCGGATTTTTCGCGCGAGCCGCCCGGCTCGTGGCTGCTTCATCATGTTCCATGGACGGAGGCCGAGCACACGATCAGCGCCATCGTTGCGGATGACCACGCAGCGGACGCGCTGGCGATCGCCGTCGGCGCCCCCTGCCTCGTGATCGACCGTTACACCTGGCGCAGCGCGCGCACGATCACCGCCGTGCGCCTGCTCTATCCCGGTGACTCTCACCGCCTTGTCGCGCGATTCAAGGGAGGCTGAGAGAAAATGTCGGCACAAATCGTGCAACGCTACATGAAGAGATCAACAGGACGTCAATCCATCGATCGGCAGAGGACGACAATCATGCGTAGTTCGACGATATTTGCGACAATCATTGCCCTCGCGGCCTCCACTCCCGTGCTCGCCGACGACGTCAAGGTCGGCGTCGGCATTTCCGGATGGACCGGCTTTGCGCCGCTGACGCTGGCGAAGGAGGCGGGCATCTTCAAGAAGAACGGCCTCGACGTCACGATCAAGAAGATCCCGCAGAAGGACCGCCACCTCGCGATCGCCTCCGGTGACGTCCAGTGCGCGGCAACGACGGTCGAGACCTGGATTTCCTGGAACGCCAACGGCGTTGCGACCAAGCAGATCTTCCAGCTCGACAAGAGCTATGGCGCCGACGGCATGGCCGTGCGCAACGATCTCGCCGCCATCAAGGACCTGAAAGGCAAGACCGTCGCCGCCTCCGCGCCCGGTACCTCGCCGTATTTCGCGCTGGCCTGGATGCTCAAGAAGAACGGCCTGTCGGTGAAGGACGTCACTGTCGTCAATCTCGAGCCGGCCGCGGCCGCGCAGGCCTTCGTCTCCGGCCAGAACGATGCGGCGATGACCTATGAGCCGTATCTGTCGACGGTGCGCGCCGCGCCCGACAAGGGCAAGATCATCGCGACCACGCTGGATTATCCGATGGTCATGGACACCTTCGGCTGCACGCCGAAGTTCCTCACCGAGAATCCCAAGGCCGCCAAGGCGCTCGCCGACAGCTATTTCGAGGCGCTCGACATGATCGCGAAGGACCAGGCCAAGGCCTACGAGATCATGGGTGCCGACGTGAAGCAGACCGGCGAGCAGTTCGGCAACTCGGCAAAATATCTGCGCTGGCAGGACAAGGCCGCGAACCAGAAATTCTTCGCCGGCGACTTCCTGACCTTCAACAAGGAGGCCGCCGACCTGCTGCTGGAAATCGGCATCATCAAGGCCGCGCCGAAGGTCGAGGACCTCTTCGACGCGAGCTACATCAAGTAAGCCTCTCGAGAGCCGCCGGCCCCGTCTCGCGGCGGGGCCGGCAAATCTTTTCAACGCCCGGATAGACAGTTTGATGCGTCCCCTGGACCCCGTTACGTCGAAGCAGCGTGTAGCCTATGGCCTTGCGTTCTTCGTGCTGTTCGTTGCCCTCTGGTCCTGGGCAACGCTCGGCGGCCATGTGTCGAAAACCTTTCTCGCCAACCCGCTGACCATGGTGCAGGAAGGTTATGACCTCCTGGCCAAGCAGGGCTTCGTCTACGACATCGGCATGACGATCTGGCGCGTCGTCGGCGGCTTCGCGCTGGCAGCCATCATCGCCGTGCCGCTCGGCGTGCTGATGGGCGCCTACAAGCCGGTCGAAGCATTCCTCGAACCGTTCGTCTCCTTCGCGCGCTATCTGCCCGCCTCCGCCTTCATCCCGCTCCTGATCCTGTGGGCCGGCATCGGGGAATTGCAAAAACTGCTCGTGATCTTCATCGGCTCGGTGTTCCAGGTCATCCTGATGGTCGCTGTCACCGTCGGCGCCACCCGGCGCGATCTGGTCGAGGCGGCCTATACGCTCGGGGCCAGCGACCGCGGCATCATCCGCCGCGTGCTGCTGCCCTCCTCCGCGCCGGAGATCGCTGAGATCCTGCGGCTGGTGCTGGGCTGGGCCTGGACCTATGTCATCGTCGCCGAGCTGATCGGTTCGTCCTCCGGCATCGGCCACATGATCACCGACAGCCAGGCGCTGCTCAACACCGGGCAAATCATCTTCGGCATCATCGTGATCGGCCTGATCGGGCTGCTCTCGGACTTCATGTTCAAGGCGTTCAACGCCTGGCTGTTTCCGTGGAGGCTCGCGTGACAACCCTCAAGATCGAACAGGTCTCCCGAACCTTCCCGGCTCGCCACGGCAACGCACCGACCAAGGCGCTCGAGCCGACCGACCTCACCATCGGCAACAACGACTTCGTCACCATTCTGGGCCCTTCCGGCTGCGGCAAGTCCACGCTGCTCCGCATCGTCGCCGGCCTCGACCGCCCGACCAGCGGGCGCGTCACACTCGACGGCCGCGAGGTGACCGGCCCGGGCGCTGATCGCGGCATGGTGTTCCAGTCCTACACGTTGTTTCCCTGGCTCACCGTGCGCGAGAACATCGCCTTCGGCCTGCGCGAGCGCGGCGTGTCCGAGGCGGAGCGGAACAAGATCGCCGACGCCTTCATCCGTCAGGTCGGATTGTCCGGCTTCGAAAACCATTGGCCCAAGCAACTCTCCGGCGGCATGCAGCAGCGCACCGCGATTGCGCGCGCGCTTGCGAATGACCCGAAAATCCTGCTGCTCGACGAGCCGTTCGGCGCGCTCGACAACCAGACCCGCGCCCTGATGCAGGAAATGCTGCTCGGGATCTGGGAACGCGACCAGAAAACCGTGCTGTTCGTGACCCACGACATCGAGGAGGCGATCTTCCTCGGCAGCCGCGTCATCGTCATGAGCGCGCGCCCCGGCCGCATCAAGGCCGAGATCAATGTGGAACTGCCGCATCCGCGCTCCTACAAGATCAAGACGACGCCGGAGTTCGTCCAGCTCAAGGAGCGGCTGGTCGAGGAGATCCGCACCGAGGCGTTGAAGGTTGCCGAACATGCCTGACACTCAGACCCGCACCAATGGCGAGCGTGTTCTCGCCGATCTCAATGCGCTCCGCGCCATCGGCGCCTACAAGACCGGCGTGCACAAGCCGACCTTCTCCGAGCCGCACAAGCTTTCGCTGGAGTGGCTCGTGCGCAAGCTGCCCAACGCCGGCCTCACAGCCGCGATCGACGGCATCGGCAATGTGTTCGGCACCAGCGCAAAGCCCGGACCCATGCTCTTGGCGGGCTCGCACCTGGAAAGCCAGAACTATGCCGGCTGGCTCGACGGCCCGCTCGGCGTCGTCTATGCGCTCGAAGCGGCCCGCGTGCTCAACGCCGATCCCACCGTGAAAGGCGCGGTCGAGGTCGCCGCCTGGTGCGATGAGGAGGGACATTTCGGCCATTTCCTCGGCTCACGCTCCTATGTCGGGCAGGTGACCGAAGCCGACATCGACGCCGCGCGCGATCGAACCAGCGGCCGCACCATGCGCGACGCACTCGCCGACATGGGGCTCGCGGGACGCCCGCGCGTCACCGCCGAGCCGGGCCGGCATGTCGGATATCTCGAGGCGCATATCGAGCAGGGCGACACGCTCGAAAGCGGCAAGCTTGCGATCGGTGTCGCGACCTCCATCGTCGGCATCTGGCAATACCAGATCGATTTCGTCGGCGAGCAAAATCACGCCGGCACGACGCGCATGGCGGTGCGCAGGGATGCCGGGCTGGCGCTGGCAAAGTTCTGCGTCGCGATCGACGAGCGTTTTCCGGCTGCCTGCGGCCCTCGCACGGTCTGGACCATCGGCCGCATCACGCTCGATCCGGGTGCCCCGAGCATCATTCCGGGCGGAGCCGAAATGCTGTTCCAGATCCGCGACGACGATCCGGCCGTCATCGCCCGGCTGGAGCAGCTGCTACGGACCATGGCGGACGAGGCCAGCGCGAGCGGTCCCTGCACCGTCGCCGTTGCGAAGCTGCGCACCGGTGCGCCCGCCATGATGGACGCCGGCTTCCAGGATGCGATCGAAGCCGCAAGCAAGGCGCTCGCCGGTGGACGATCCGTTCGCATGCCCAGCGGCGCCGGCCACGATGCGCAGATGCTGGCAACGGTCATGCCCGCCGGAATGCTGTTCGTTCCGTCGATCGGCGGCATCAGTCATCACTGGACCGAAAACACTGCCGATGCCGATATCGTCACCGGCGCTGAGGTCTTCGTCGACGCTTGCCGGCGCATCCTCGGCGGCTGATGTGACCACAACCGACTGCGCGATCTGACGCGGATGCTGCGGGCAGGCGCCCGGCATCACCGGGGGTTCACGCCTTGGCGCCCGAGGCGCTGGACATCTGTCGGCGCCACACGGCCGGACTGACGCCGACAATCGAGGAAAACACGCGCGTGAAGTGACTCTGGTTGGCAAAGCCGGCCGAGATCGCGATCTCCGTCAGCGGCAGGTCGCGAACACTCATCAACTGCTTGGCGGCCTTCACGCGCTGATGAAGCAGCCATTGATGCGGCGGCATGCCGACGGCGGTTCGAAATGCGCGTGAAAAATGACTGACCGAGAGGTCGAGCTCGCTCGCGATCTTCTGCAGCGAGAGTTTTCCGCCGAGATCGGATTCCAGCCGCTCACAGGCACGTTTCGCCTGCCAGGGAGCGAGACCGCCGCGGGTGGGCTCAGTCCTGCGCTCAAGGCCGCCGTAAGCCTGCGCGACATGGGCGGTCAAGGCAAGCATCATGTGGTCGACGAAAAGCTGGTTGGCCTCGCCCGGCCTGCGCAGGCCTTCCTGCAACGACGCGCCGATGTGGCGGATGATTTCGTCGTCGTGGCCAATTCCGATCTGACAGTCGAGTTCGTCGATCCGCGACGAATTGCACTGCTCGGAGATGCTGTCGAGCGCCGAACGCGGAATGTAGAAAAAAAGCGAGTGGAACGGCTTGTCGATCACATAGCGTGGATCGAGCTTGAGGTCATAGAGATAGGTCGTACCCGCGCGTACGTCCGCCTTCATGATAGATTTGCCGCGCTCCCAGAGCTCGCAATCCGGGTAATCACGAAGCTTCAGGCTGACGAGAAACGCGTCTTCCGCGGTGAGCGAGCCGGACAGGCCGGTCAGCGGACGATCATTCCGCGTTTCAGTGACCGCAAGCTCGGCGCTGCGCAGCGAACGCGTGACCAGGGAGGGCGGCGCTTCCTTCAAACGCAGGAATTGCCCGAGCTTGTCTCCGTAGGCGCCTGCCTGGGTCATCGGATTGGCCTTTCTGTGGAAGTCCGCGTGCAGGCCACAGTGTCCCGCCAGTTCAGGAGCGCATTACAATATCCGGCAGCCGCTGTCCACCTGCCAGCACAAGCGAGCATCACGGGTTTTCACAAACGCACGATCACATGGCGCGGTGTGGGTTCACTCGACACGAGAAAGCCTGCCGGCGACGCATCGTCATTGCGAGCGCAGCGACTTGTCCGCCGAAGCCTCGGCGAAGGCGGAAGCAATCCAGAGTCTTTCCGCGGTGGCGGTTCTGGATTGCTTCGTCGCAAGGGCTTCTCGCAATGACGGAGTATGAGGCGATAGCTCGTTCTCCAAGTAACGCTGTCATTCCCCGCGAGGGCGGGGAATCCAGTACGCCGCGGCTTCTCCGTTCGACCACGGCCCTCTCGGAGGACTGGATCGCCCGGTCAAGCCGGGCGATGACACCGAATGTGTGGCTGCTGCCGTGTCGTAGGGTGGGCAAAGCGAAGCGTGCCCACGTATCTTTCGCGACCGAGAGAGACGGTGGGCACGGCGCAAGAGCGCCTTTGCCCACCCCTACGATATCGGATTTGTGACACACAGCTCGACTCACAGACATGCCTTCGCATTCTCGCGGCTTGAACCACCCGAGCTTTGCTTCGTCTCGTCCCCCTCTGAAATCCAAGAGGGCGCAGGGAAGGCCGGGTGCCGGCTCGCACCCGCGGTCCGCTGCGCGAAATGCACACGCAGGAAGAACCGCACAGCAGCATACAGGTGGTGCCGATCACTCGGCCTTCCCTGCGCGATGGTCGGACGGCTTATGCCGTGATCTCCCGGGAGCCGAACTTTCCTTCTGGCCTCCCTCGCCCCGCGAATTGGATGATGCAGTCTGCCCGGTTGGGCTCGCTCGCACCTTCGCGAAAGACTTGACCGTAGCAACGACGGCCAGGACCACACGGTTTTGCCGTACGCACGGCCCGCCATTTCGCCGCAGTTTTCCCAGCCCAGTCGACAGAGCTGCGAAACTTACAGGCGAGACGAACCTAGCAGCGCCGCTCGTCCGCACGCGGGTCTCAAGCTCACAGGGACTACCCGCCCTGCCCGCCCCATCTCGTGCCGACGCTGCCGCGTCCACCGCAGGCCCGGCTCGCGATGCGTGACGACACAAGATCGCCCCTCTTGGATGAGCCGGGATGGACGACACATACGATAAAACCGAATTTCGGTAAAGTGGAATATTTTTGGCGAAACGGATTGACAGCGCAGCGACACAGCAAGGTGCCGTGGCCCGGATGAGCGCAGCGACATCCGGGACAGTGCGAGATGCCGCGCGAGCGGCCCCGGATTGCGCGGAGCCTGTCATCGGGCGGCGCTTCGCGCCGACCCGTTGGCTCCATCCGGGCTACAGGATGTCCCGGGTGTCGCTGCGCTCACCCGGGCTACGAAAGTGTCGCTCTTCCGCGGCACCGGCGCGCCGCGCGCCTGCGGCTTGTCGGGATCGCCTGCGACAGTTCGGAAATTGCCTCGGACATAAAGCTGCGGCATTTCTCGGGCTTGTCGGCCGCCCTGCCTGCTTCCCCGGAGTTCCCATGTCTTCTGCCGACCGTCCGGCGACACGCCTTGCGACCCGGCTCGCCTTCCTCGTCGCCGGCTTCGGCATCGCGTGCTGGGCGCCGCTGGTGCCGTTCGCGAAGACACGGCTCGGCGTCGACGACGGCGTCCTCGGATTGCTCCTGCTCAGCCTCGGCATCGGTTCGGTCGTCGCGATGCTGCTGACGGGAATCATCAGCGCGCGCCACGGCAGCAGGCCGATCATCATTGTGGGCGGCTTCGGTCTGGCGCTGGTGCTGCCCCTGCTCGCCGTCGCAAGCTCGCCCGCAACGCTGGCACTGGCACTTTTCGCATTTGGCGCGGCGCTCGGCTCGATCGACGTCGCCATGAACATCCACGCCGTGGAGGTGGAGCGCGCCGCGGGACGCCCACTGATGTCCGGCTTCCACGCGCTGTTCAGCATCGGGGGCTTTGCCGGGTCCGCGCTGATGACGGCGCTGCTCTCGCTCCAATTCGGCACGCTGGCCTGCACGCTGATCTGCTCCGTCCTGATGCTGATTGCAATGATCGTGACCTGGCCGCGCCTGCTCCGCTCCGTGCAGGTGCAGGAAGGCCCGCTGTTCGTGCTGCCGCACGGATCGGTGCTGCTGCTCGCGCTGCTCGGCGCCATCACTTTCCTGGTCGAGGGCGCGATGCTCGATTGGGGCGCATTGCTCGTCATCGGCGCGGGTCTCGTCACCGAGGCGCAAGGCGGAGCCGGCTACATCGTGTTCTCGATCGCGATGACCGCCGGCCGGCTCGGCGGCGACGCCGTCGTTGCGCGCATCGGGGACCGCGCGGCATTGCTCTGGGGCAGCCTCATCGCGATCGCCGGTTTCGTGGTCCTGCTCACGGCGCCCGTTGCGGCGGTCGCCATCGCCGGATTCCTGCTGATCGGGCTCGGCGCGTCGAACCTCGTGCCGGTGCTGTTTCGGCGGGCGGCGCGGCAAACCGTCATGCCGACGGGGCTTGCGGTCGCGGCGATCACGACCGCGGGCTATGCCGGGATCCTGATCGGCCCTGCCGGCGTCGGCTTCGTCGCACGTCTTGGCGGATTACCCATGGCGTTCTGGCTACTGGCCGCACTGATGGGTCTCGTCACGCTGTCAGCGGGCATCGTCACAAAGGACACGGGTCGGACCATGCCGACCTAACCCCTTCCGTCTCAAGCATTATCGGGACGAGCCGAAGCCGACCCAAGCCATCTGCGCAGGTCTGTCAGCCATGCGGCTTTCGGCCAGTTTACTGGATGTCTCGTTCTGCTAGACCACAATAAAATACGTTTCGACTCCCGTCGCGGGGGCAATGGCACGTGCCAGCTCATAATAACCAAGACTCGGTCGTTTCATTCGGGCCATTCCGACTGTTTCCAAAGTCCCGGCTCCTGGAGAAGGAAGGGGAGCCGCTTCATGTCGGTGGCCGCGCGCTCGATATTCTCATCTTGCTTGCCGAGCGCCCGGGGGAAGTCGTCGACAAGAGAGAACTGGTCAAGCGCATCTGGGCCGACGTGAATGTCGACGAAGGCAGCCTGCGCTTCCATGTCGCAGCGTTGCGCAAGGTGCTCGGCGATACCGGCAAATCCGCCCGTTATGTCCTCAATGTGCCGGGCCGTGGCTATTGCTTTGTCGCCCCGTTCGCCCAAGCGGCCCCGCAGGTCGCCCAAGCCTCAGCCGACATCAGCCCTCCCCGCTCCCTGCCCGCTCCGCTTGCGAAGATGGTCGGACGCGAGGAGATCATCGAGAAGATCTCGAGCGGCCTTACCCTCTATCCCTTCATGACCGTGGTCGGCCCGGGCGGCATCGGCAAGACCGCCGTCGCCGTCACTGTCGGGCATCGCCGCTCGGCGGATTTCGGCGGCCGCGTCTTCTTCGTCGATTTCGGTCCACTACGCGACGCCAGCCATGTCACGACCACCGTCGCCTCCGTGCTCGGACTGACCGTCAACTCGGAGGATTCGACGCCGGCGATCCTGACATTTCTGAAGACCGGACCTACCCTGCTGATCTTCGACAGTTGCGAGCATGTGCTGGACACGCTGGCCCCGCTCGTGGAGCGCATCGTTCGCGAAGCGCCGCAGCTTCGTGTTCTCGCGACCAGCCGCGAGTCGTTCCGGAGCGAAGGCGAGCGCATCTTCCGGCTGTTTCCGCTGGATTGTCCGCCCGAGCGCGAGGGTCTCGATGCCGCAGAAGTTCTCGCCTACCCGGCCGCGCAGCTCTTCGTCGAGCGCATCGCGCAGAGCTCCGGACCGTTCCAGCTCAGCGCCGAAGAGGCGCCGCTCGTCGCGAGCATCTGCCGGCGGCTCGATGGCATTGCGCT
>NZ_JALBHA010000216.1:0-9680 GCF_023006445.1 Bradyrhizobium sp. SHOUNA76 | reverse complement strand
GCACAGATCGTGGTATGCTTGGCCATCTTCGTCGATCCCTCCCTTGTTATGCGAACCTAAAGTTCGTTCAACCATTCGGGTCCCGATGAAGTGCCGATCGCGATCTTGCTACGTCTGACAGCCCTCAAGGCTTCGGTGGGCTCCGATCCGATCGAACGGCGACCCAGCTCGGGCGGCCACCCGGGCTGGGCCATTCCTCACGGAACGGCTCAATATAATCGATCGCCCTAATACAAGGGTGGGCAAAGGCGCATTTGCGCCGTGCCCACCATCTATCCCAACATCGCAGCAGATATGGTGGGCACGCTTCGCTCTGCCCACCCAACGAGAGCACTCTTGGCAAACGCGAACGGCGCCGCGCATTTTCCACGCGGCGCCATCGACCTTTGAGACCTCAACCGGTCAGAACTTCACGCTGATACCGGAATAGAGCGAGGATTCGGTGCAGGCCCCGGTGCTCACCGTCCGGCCACCGACGGCCGTGGTACAGCCGACGGCGAGGTTGTGATCGAGACCGAACTTGTTCTGCCAGTAGCGGTACGCCACCCAAACGTCCACGAAGTGGGAGTACTTGTCACCCCAGGCCGCCTTCGAGGCGTCGAAGGTCAGGCGGATCGGCTCCGAATTCAGCTCCACCGCTGTGTTGTAGACTCCGTTCGCCGGACTGTAGGGAAGCGGTTCGGTGTCGGTGCCCTTCTTGCCGTACCAGCCGGCGCGGCCGCTGATCGAGAAATACTGCATGTTCGGCGGCAGGAAGCCGAGGTCCATGTAGTAATTGACTTCAACCGCCCAGGTTGGCTTGAACGACGTATTGCCGTCCGCAAGACACGTGACGCCGGGAACGCCCGGACCGAACAATCCGCACTGGCTGAAGGAATTGTGGTTGGCGAACTCCCAATAGACCAGCGGCGCGACGTTGATGTAGCCCTTGTAGGGCAGATCGAACGCAAACTGCAGACCGCCGACGACGTCGCGCTTGGCGGCGCCGAAATACCTGTTTTCGGTATTGGCATCCATGCCGACCTCGAACGAGATGTTGTGCAGCGGCCCCGCACTGAAAGCCTTGGTGTTGAAGAGCTCATTCCAGCCGAATGTCGAGCGGAACAGGCCGTAGATCTCCGTTGCCCCGGCGCACGATGCCGGCGCGCCGAAGATCGTGCCCGCGTTGGTGCAGGGCCCGGCCGGGTCGTTTTGATCGGACTTGAACATCGAGATGGTGAAGAAGTTCGTGCCATACGCCCAGGCGTCAAAGTGGGTGAACGAATAGACCTGCTTGGTGGTCTTGCTGTTGATCGACCCATCCGGCCGGAACGACCACGCACCGGGCTGAGAGGCGTTGAAGATGTACGAGAACGTGACGCGGTTATCGATCACCAGGAAGAACGGAAGGTCCAGCGCCTTCTTGGCCGCTTTGACCGGCAGATCCGCCGCCTGAGCCAAGCCACCATTGGCCAGCGTAGCAAGTGACAGCGCCGCTGCTGCCACTGCCTTGAAACGAAACGACATCCTGAATACCCCCGAGTTTGCACACGTCAATGAACGCCCCTGGGTGCGACACTTGCGCCGATCTCCCGGAGTGAGAAGCCTCAACTTTTTTCAAGGCATGCCGCTTGTTTCGGCACGAGGCGGCGTTTCATCGTGGGATTTGGAGGGTTTTTGCGCGTCACCATCACCGGGCATACGGCCGGGCGAGGCCGTCTATTGCCGGACATTCCTGTTTGATTTCCCTTTGTCTTTTATCCCGAGCGGATCCTGCGGCAGCGACGGTCGGGAGCCGATGCAGGGGCGAACCGCAATGCATGGGCGTGGTGGCGCAACTTTGCTCACCGTGACATTACGTCTGCATAGCGGGTTCCGATTTGGCTTGGACCGTCACAAATCTGCAACAGCCGCTCGCGGTAAGGCGTGTCTTCGCCCGGGCGAGAACAGCGAGCCGCTGATACCACCCGCCTGCCGAAGCGTTGAGCAAGGGATGACGCATTTTCACATCTTACGCCGGGGTCCAAACTGGCCCACTATTGGGGCACTTCACCATGCAAGCGCATCAGCGAATGTTGGATTCGACATTTGACGGCCTGAATTCCGGCGAGTCCCCGCTGCTGCGGACGATCGGACTCACCAAACGCTATGGCGATTTCCTCGCCAACGATTCCATCGACATCGACATCCGGCCGAACGAAATCCACGCGCTCCTCGGCGAGAACGGCGCCGGCAAGTCGACGCTGGTCAAGGCGATCTACGGACTGATCCAGCCCAGCGCCGGCGAGATTCGCTGGCATGGCCAACCTGTCGTGCTGTCCGGCCCCTCGGAAGCACGCAGCCGCGGCATCGGCATGGTGTTCCAGCACTTCTCGCTGTTCGACAATCTCACCGTCGCCGAGAACGTCGCGCTCGGTCTCGACGGACGGGAGTCCTTCAAGGACATGTCGGCGCGGCTTGAGCAGGTGTCGAAGATCTATGGCCTGCCGCTCGATCCCCGGCGCGAGGTCTGGCAATTGTCGGTCGGCGAGCGTCAGCGTATCGAGATCGTCCGCGCATTGATGCAGGATCCCAAATTCCTGATCCTCGACGAGCCCACCGCCGTCTTGACACCGCAGGAAGCCGATCAGCTCTTCATCGTGCTGGAGCGGCTCAAGGCCGAAGGCCGCGCCATCCTCTACATCAGCCACAAGCTCGAGGAGGTGAAGCGGCTCTGCGACACCGCCACGATCCTGCGCGGCGGCAGGAAGGTCGCGACCTGCAATCCAAGGCTCGAGACCGCCGCCTCGCTCGCACGCATGATGGTCGGCGGCGAGATCAGGGAAGTGAAGGCCGCATCGGCCCGGAAGACCACCGTGCCGCGGCTCGTCGTCAACGATCTTTCACTCGCACCAAGCGAGACGCATGGCGTACGGCTCGATCACATCTCGTTCGAGCTGAAGGGCGGCGAGATCCTCGGCATCGCCGGCGTGGCCGGCAACGGCCAGGATGAGCTGTTCGCCGCGCTCTCCGGTGAACGGCTCACGAAGGATCCCGGCACCATCGTGATCGAAGGCATCGCCGCCGGCCACCTCTCGATCACGCAGCGGCGCAAGCTAGGTGCCGCCTTCGTGCCCGAGGAGCGGCTCGGCCACGGCACCGCGCCGCGCATGAAGCTGTCGGAGAACGCGCTGCTCACCGGTCATGCGGCCAGTGGCATGGTCCATCGCGGCTTCATCGATACCGCCGCCACGCTGAAGACCGTCGACCGCGCGACCGAGACGTTCGACGTGCGCAAGGCCAAGCGCGATCCGGAAGCGGCATCCCTCTCCGGCGGCAATTTGCAAAAGTTCATCGTGGGACGCGAGATCCTGCGCAACCCCGCGGTGCTGGTGGTGAGCCAGCCGACCTGGGGCGTCGATGCCGGCGCCGCTGCCGTCATTCGACAGGCGCTGCTTGATCTCGCAACCGCAGGCGCCGCGGTGCTTGTGACCAGCCAGGATCTGGACGAGCTCTCGGAGATCGCCGACCGCATCGCGGTCATGTTCCACGGCAAGCTGTCTTCGCCACTCGCCACGAGCGAGGCGAGCCGCGAAAAGCTCGGCCTGCTCATGGGCGGCAGCAGCCTGGAGCCGAAGGAGGCCGCGCATGCAGTTGGTGCTTGAGAGGCGCGCCGAGCGCTCGGGCACGATCGCGCTGGTCTCGCCGCTGATTGCGATCGGCCTCACCATCGTGACCATGGTCATCCTGTTCGCGATCCTCGGCAAGAATCCGCTGCTCGCCTTGCACGCCTATTTCATCGCGCCCTTGACCGACGGCTATTCGCTCCAGGAGATCGCGGTGAAGGCGACGCCGCTGGTGATGATCGCGATCGGGCTGTCGCTCTGCTATCTCGCCAATGCCTGGAACATTGGCGCCGAGGGACAATTCCTGATCGGTGCCGTCGCCGGAAGCTGGATCGCGGTGAAGACTCAAGGCACCGACGCAGGCGCCTGGGTGCTGCCGGCGATGCTCGTGCTGGCTGCCGCCGCAGGTGCGCTCTATGCCCTGATCCCGGCAATCTGCAAGGTGAAGTTCGGCGCCAGCGAGATCCTGACCAGCCTGATGCTGGTCTATGTCGCCGACCTCTTCCTCGACTATCTCGTGCGCGGGCCCTGGCGCGATCCGCACGGCTTCAACTTCCCGACCACGGCCGAGTTCGATCCGGTTGCGACGGTGCCGCTGCTGATCGAAGGCGGCCGGCTGCATCTCGGCTCGATCATCGCCCTGCTCGTCGTCGCGGCAGCGGCGATCCTGCTCGCTTGCACCATCAAGGGGTTCGAGATCCGCGTCGTCGGCGCCGCGCCCCGTGCCGCAAGGTTCGGCGGCTTCAACGCCAATCAGCTGATCATCCTGACCTTCGCGGTGTCAGGGGCGCTGGCGGGTCTTGCCGGCATCATCGAGGTCGCGGGGCCCGTCGGACATCTCCAGCCCGGCATCTCACCCGGCTACGGTTTTACTGCGATCATCGTTGCCTTCCTCGGTCGGCTGAACCCGCTTGGAATATTAATTGCAGGCCTTTTCCTTGCCCTGACCTTTATCGGCGGCGAGCAGGCCCAGATCGCGATGAAGATCCCGTTGGACGTCACCAAGGTGTTTCAGGGCATTTTGCTGTTCTACGTGCTCGCCTGCGATTCCCTCATCCTCTATCGCTTCAAGCTGGTGTCCTCGAACCGACAGGTGCCTCGTGGAGCTGGTTGAGGCCATCATCCTCGCGGTGCTCGCCGCCTCGACGCCACTGCTGATCGCCGCGACCGGCGAGCTCGTGACCGAGCGCTCCGGCGTGCTCAACCTCGGTGTCGAAGGCATGATGATCGTCGGTGCGGCCTGCGGCTTTGCCGGCGCCTGGCTGACTGGATCGATCTTCATTGGCGCGCTGTTCGGCATCGTCGCGGGCACGATGATGTCGCTGATCTTCGCGTTGATGGCCCTCGGGCTCGCCGTCAACCAGGTCGCGACGGGTCTCGCGCTGACCATCCTCGGCGTCGGGCTGTCCGGACTGATCGGCGCCGGCTTCGTCGGCGAGCGCATCACGCCTGCAGTGCATCTCTCCATTCCAGGCCTCACCGACATCCCGCTGGTCGGCCGCGTGCTGTTCGGCGAGGACGGCTTCGTCTATTTCTCCATTGCACTCGTTATCGGGGTCTGGTGGTTCCTGTACCGCACGCGGGCGGGATTGATCCTGCGCGCCTGCGGCGACAATCACGTTTCCGCGCATGCGCTCGGCTATCCCGTGCTGCGCATCCGCACCCTCGCCGTGATGTTCGGCGGCGCCTGCGCCGGCCTCGCCGGCGCCTACCTGCCGCTCGCCTATACGCCGTTCTTCATCCCCGGCATGACGGCGGGCCGCGGCTGGATCGCGCTGGCGCTGGTGGTGTTCTCGTCCTGGCGGCCGGGCCGGCTCGTGGTCGGCGCCTACCTGTTCGGCGCGGTGACGATCCTGCAATTGCACGCCCAAGGCTGGGGCATCGGCATTCCCTCGCAATTCATGTCGGCACTGCCGTATCTCGCGACGATCATCGTTCTGGTTCTGCTCTCCCGCGCGCGCAGCGGCGGCTCGACCGCACCGGCCGCGCTCGGCACCGTGTTCGTACCCGACCGCTGAATTCATTTCCGCAACGCGCGCGATGGGGCGCACGCGTTGCGGATCGTGGCTTTCCCCTGATGTTTGGAGATCGATGATGAGGAAATCACTTCTTGCGCTGGCTACCGGGCTCTTGCTCTCCGGAAGCGTCGGTGCAGCCTCCGCCGCCGACAAGCTGAAGGTCGGCTTCATCTATCTGGGTCCGATCGGAGATCTCGGCTGGACCTATCAGCACGATCTCGCGCGCCAGGCGCTGGTGAAGGAATTGGGTGACAAGATCGAGACCACCTATCTCGAGAACGTGCCCGAAGGCCCCGACGCCGAGCGCTCCATCGAGCAGCTCGTCCGCGCCGGCAACAAGCTGATCTTCACGACCTCGTTCGGCTACATGGACCCGACGCTGAAGGTCGCCAAGAAGTATCCGAACGTGCATTTCGAGCACGCCACCGGCTACAAGCGTAACCCGAACATGTCGACCTATTCGGCCAAATGGTTTCAGGGCCGCTACATTCAAGGCCTGATCGCGGCCAAGATGTCGAAGTCGGGCGTGCTCGGTTATATCGGCTCGTTCCCGATTCCGGAGGTCGTCTCCGGCATCAACGCGACGATGCTGGCGGCGCAGAGCGTCAATCCTAATATCAAGGTCAAGATCATCTGGGCCAACACCTGGTTCGACCCAGGCAAGGAGGCCGACGCCGCCAAGGCGCTGATCGACCAGGGCGCCGACGTGATCATGCAGCACACGGATTCGCCCGCAGCGATGCAGATTGCCAGCGAACGCGGCAAGCTCGCCTTCGGCCAGGATTCCGAGATGATCAAGTTCGGGCCGAAGACCCAGCTGACCTCGATCCTCGACACCTGGGGGCCCTACTACATCGAGCGCGTCAAGGCGGAGCTCGCCGGAACCTGGAAGTCCGAGGACAGCTGGGGTGGCCTCGACAGCCACATGTTCGCGATGGCGCCCTATACCAACATGCCCGACGACGTGAAAAAAATGGCTGAGGATGCCCAGGCCGCGATCACCGCGGGCAAGCTGCACCCGTTCAAATGCCCGATCGTTGGGCAGGACGGCAAGCCGGTCGAGTGCAAAGGTGGCGATCACCTCGACGACGGCCAGATCCTCGGCATGAATTTCTACGTCAAGGGCATCGACGACAAGCTGCCGGGCAAGTAGCACGCTTCTTGCTTTAGCCAAATCACCTGCTCCTCCCGGAGGAGGTTCGGAGGGGGTGGCCAGAAGCACCCGGCACTTGTGGTCGCCCCCTCTTTCAGTTTCCGTGCCCCTATCCGGCCTGCATGGCCCGCGCCGCCGAGCTGTGGCGGCGGATGAGGCCGGCGACATCGAGGCCAGGGATCGCGCCGTCGATCACGGTCCATCGTCCGGCCACCATCACCCGGTCGGCACGATGCGCCCCGCATAGCACCAGGGCGGCCAGCGGATCGCCGTGACCGGAAAAGCGCAGCTCGTCGAGCTTGAACAGCGCGAGATCGGCGGCCTTGCCGACCGCGATCTCGCCGAGTTCGGGACGGCCGACGCAGGCCGCCGAGCCCTTGGTCGCCCAGCGCAGCGCATCCTTGTGGCTGACTTTCGTTACGCCATAGCGGGCCCGTTGCAGTAGGAACGCAGCCCGTATCTCCTGCATCAGGTTCGAGCCGTCATTCGAAGCCGACCCATCGACACCGATCCCGATCCCGACCCCGGCCTCCTCCATCTCGCAGACCGGGCAGCAGCCGGACGCCAGTAGCTGATTGCTGCACGCGCAATGACTGATGGTCGTCCTTGCCTTGCCGAGCCGCTTCATCTCGTCGGCGTTGAAAAAGATGCCATGGGCCAGCCACGTGCGCGCATTGAGCCAGCCGCATTGTTCGAGATAGTCGAGCGGGCGGCAGCCATACATCTGCTCGCAGAATTTGTTCTCGTCCTCGGTCTCGGCGAGATGGGTATGGAGGCGCACGTCGAGTTTTTCAGCGAGATCGGCCGTGGCGCGCATCAGCGACGTCGTCACCGAAAAGGGCGAGCACGGCGCCAGCGCAATCTGCACCATCGCATCCGCGCCGCGCTGGTGATGCTTCGCCACCACGCGCGCGCTGTCGGCGAGGATCGTGTCCTCGTCCTGCACCACGCTGTCAGGCGGCAGGCCGCCGTCGCGCTGCGACAGGTTCATCGAGCCGCGCGTCAGCAGCACGCGCATTCCGAGCCGCTTTGCAACGCCAACCTCGATATCGACGGCGTCTTCGAGCCCCGCGGGGAAGACGTAGTGATGATCCGTCGTGGTGGTGCAGCCGGAGAGCAGCAGCTCGGACATCGCAACGGTGACGCCGAGTTCCAGCGCTTCAGGCGTTAGCCTTGCCCACACCGGATAGAGTGCCTGGAGCCAGGGGAACAGCTCGCGGTCCATCGCCGCCGGGAGCGCCCGCGTCAGCGTCTGGTAGAAGTGGTGATGGGTGTTGATCAGGCCCGGCAGCACGACGTGTTCGCCCGCATCGAACACAGAGACATCAGCGGTCGCAGGCGTGGTGCCGGCCGGCACCAGCTCGACGATCCGGCCGTCCTTCACCACCACCCCGCGCTCGGCACCGTCCGCGAGGATGGCCAGGGGATTCCTGATCCAGATCGGCATTGAATCGCTCATGATCCCGCTTTCTCCTCACATCCGCTGACGGCAGGCCGCAAGGCGGAGGACGACTGCGTCCTTGCTCCGACTTCTTCTTGCGACTTGGCTCCCGTCTTGCAACACTTTCTCCTGGACGATTCACCCGACGGAAGCGCTGGCGCAGCCATGGATTTGAATACCATCACAGCGGTCGCCCGTCCGCAAACGCGCACGCAGCTGCCGGTTTGGACGGCAGGCGATGCCTGGCTCGCGGGTGGCACCTGGCTGTTCTCGGAGCCGCAAACGCAGCTGACGCGGCTGATCGATCTCACCGATTTGAAATGGCCGGCGCTGACGATCACCGAGAGCCATCTCTCGATTGCCGCCACCTGCACCATCGCAGAACTCGATGGTCTCACCTGCCCGTCCGACTGGCTCGCCGCGCCGCTGATCAACCAGTGCTGCCGCGCCTTTCTTGCCTCGTTCAAGATCTGGAGGACCGCGACCGTCGGCGGCAATCTCTGCATGTCGCTGCCGGCGGGACCGATGATCTCGCTCACCTCCGCGCTCGACGGCGTCTGCACCATCTGGAAGGCCGGCGGCGGTGAACAGAGGATTCCTGTGGTCGATTTCGTCACCGGCAACCAGCGCAATCGGCTGGCGCCGGGCGACCTGGTTCGCCAGATCGATATTCCAATTGCCGCTTTGAAGCGCCGCACCGCCTTTCGCCAGATCTCGCTGGCGCCGGTCGGCCGCTCGGCGGCGCTCCTCATCGGCAGCCTTGATACCGATGGCACCCTGACGCTCACCGTCACCGCTTCGACGGTGCGGCCGATCCGGCTGTCGTTTCCCAAGCCGCCCGACGCGAGGACGCTTCGCGACGCGATCGCGCAGCAGATTACGGATGATCTGTACCACACCGACATCCACGGCCAGCCGCTCTGGCGCAAGCACATGACGCTGCGGCTCGGCGAAGAGATTCGCGGCGAACTCCTGGCCGGAGGGCCGTCATGAGCTTCGAGGTCAACGGCAAGTCGTTTGCGCAGGCGCCGCGCGCCGGCCAATGCCTGCGCACATTCTTGCGCGAGCTCGGCCATTTCGGCGTGAAAAAGGGCTGCGATGCCGGCGACTGTGGCGCCTGCACCGTGCTGCTCGACGGCGAGCCGGTGCATAGCTGCCTGATCCCGGCGTTCCGGGCCGAAGGACGCACAGTGACCACGATCGAAGGTCTTGGCGGAGAGAGTGGCACGCATCCGATGCAGCAGGCCTTCCTCGATGCGCAGGGCTTTCAATGTGGCTTCTGCACCGCCGGCATGATCCTGACCTGCGCCTCGCTGAACCAGGCGCAACGCACCGATCTAGGCGCGGCGTTGAAGGGCAATATCTGCCGCTGCACCGGCTATCGCGCGATCGAGGATGCACTGCTCGGCAAGTCCAATGTCGAGGCGAGCGTCGAGGCCGGCGCCGCGTTCGGCCGCAGCCTGCCGGCACCGGCGGGGCCCGAC
>NZ_JALBHA010000215.1:0-9683 GCF_023006445.1 Bradyrhizobium sp. SHOUNA76 | reverse complement strand
CCGCGAATGGCATCGCGCCGCCGCCGGCGACGATGCCGACCGGCGATGCGATCTCCGACGCCGCCGATGTCATGCCCGCGGCCATCCCAACATCACTTCGCGATGGCGGGAAGGCAGAGCGGGCGCTTGCCCTTGCCGATGAAGTCGAGGATTTCGGCGATCGCCGGATCTTCGCCGGCGAGCGGCCTGGACGCCTCCAGCCGCTCAGCGAAGGTGCCGGAGCCGTGGAAGAGTTTTTGGTAGAACCCACGCACCGTCGCGAGCCGCTGCTTGGTGAACTTGCGCCGCTTCATGCCGATCAGGTTGAGGCCCTCCAGCACCGCATATTGGCCGTTGACGAGGCCAAACGGGATGATGTCGTCGCGCACGCCACACACGCCGCCAACCATGACCTGCGGGCCGATGCGGGTAAATTGGTGCACGGCGGACAGTCCGCCGATGAAGACGAAGTCGCCAATCTCGCAATGACCGCCGAGCGTTGCCGACGTCGCGAAGATGACATCATTGCCGACATGGCAATCGTGGCCGACATGGCTGCAGTTCATGAAATAGCCGCGGTCGCCAACCGTGGTGACCCCGCCGCCGGCGACGGTGCCGGCATTCATGGTCACGGATTCGCGGATGGTGCAGCCCGAGCCGATCTTGAGCTGTGTCAGTTCGCCACGATAGCTGAGCGACTGCGGCGGCGTGCCGAGCGAGGCAAACGGGTAGATGGTGCAATCGTCGCCGATCATGGTCTGCGCGGTGACGTGCACATGTCCGATCAGCTTGCAATTGTTGCCGATCACGACATTCGGGCCGATGATGCAATACGGTCCGATCTCGGTGCCCTCGCCGATCACGGCGCCGTCCGCGACCCGTGCGGTGGGATCAATCTTGCTCATCAAGCAAATCTTACTCGTCAGGAAGCTCTGATTATGTGTTGAAGTCGCTCAGTTTTCCGGTGGTTAGCGCGACTATGCCCGATCTGTCCAGTGACGTATCATCTCTGCCTGTTTCAAGTACCGGATGAGGCGGCCTTCCCGGTCCCTCGACATGTTCACACGGAGGTTCAGCACTCGTGGTCAGGGCCTTGGCACTTCTGCTCGCGCAGCTCGCGGCGGCGCCGATCGTGTCCGAGATGGTCGAGACCGGCGATCGCCGGCCCATCGATCTTGCGACCTTCGAATGCCGCGACATCAGTCGCAGCACGGTGCTTCAGCGTGTCTGCTATGATCGCGCGCAGCACGACCTCGTCGTCGCGACTGGCGGCTTCTATGCGCGCTATTGCGGCGTCGCGGCCGAGACATTCGACCGCCTTCTGGGCGCGCCGTCCATGGGCCAGTTCTTCAACCGGCATATCAGGCGCGAGGCCGCCGGCAGCCGCTACGATTGCAGCGCGTGAGCCCCGTCCCGTGGGGCCGATGCCGCTCAGTCCGTCAGCATGGCGCCGACATCGGCTTCCGCAACGACCTGTCCGTTGACCTTGGCGTCGCCGTGAAACCACCACATGGCCTTGCGGCGGCCAACCGAGCGCATGTGGTACTCGATGGTGTCGCCGGGCAGCACGGGCTTGCGGAACTTGCACTTGTCGATGGTGAGAAAATAGACCGCCCGCGGCTTCTCGGTGCCTTCGACCGACTTGATGCCGATCACGCCCGCGGTCTGCGCCATCGCCTCGATCATCATGACGCCGGGATAGACCGGACGCTCAGGGAAATGTCCCTGGAAGGCCGGCTCGTTGAAGGTGACGTTCTTGATGCCGATGCCGCTGTAGTCGGCGCGGATGTTGATCACGCGATCGATCAGCAGCATCGGGAAGCGGTGCGGCAGGGTCTGGAGGATGGCATTGATGTCCACCAGCTCGAACTTAACAGGTGATTCCGCCGTCATTCCCGTCCCTCGTCCTTCGCATCGGCCTTGCTGTCGCGTACCAGGCGCTCCACCGCGATGATCTCCTTGAACCACTGCTTGGTCGGTTTGGCAAAAAAACCACCCCAGCGTCCACCTGCCGGGATGTCGTCCTTGACGCCGCTCATCGCGGTGACCTGGGCCCCATCTCCGATCTTGAGGTGGTTATTGATGCCAACCTTGGCTCCCAGCGCCACGTTGTCGCCGATGGTCAGACTGCCGGCCAGCCCGATCTGAGCCGCCAGCAGGCAGTTCCGGCCGATGGTCACATTGTGGCCGATCTGGACCTGATTGTCGATTTTGGTGCCCTCCCCGATCACGGTGTCGCGCAAGGACCCGCGATCGATGGTGGTGCCGGCGCCGACCTCCACATTGTTCTGGATCAGCACGCGGCCGGTCTGCGGCACTTTCAGGTGGCCCTCGGGGCCGAAGAAGATGAAGCCGTAGCCGTCCTGGCCGATCGAGCAGCCGGGATGGATCAGCACGTCGTTGCCGATCAGCGCGCATTGGATGGCGGTACGGGCGCCGACGTTGCAATCGCGGCCGATCTTGACCCCCGGACCGATCACCGCCCCGGCGCCGACCACCGTGCCGCTACCGATCTCAACGTCCGGGCCGATCACCGCCAGGGGATCGACGATCACGCCGTCCTCGAGCCGGGCCGTGGGATCGATGATCGCGGACGGCGCGATGCCGTCATTGCCGACCCAGGATTGCGGTCTGAGCGCATCGCCATGCCATTCCCGCGCGAGCCTGACGAAGGCCCGGAACGGCTGCGCCACCCGCAGCACCGCCACATGCGCGGGCACCTGGGCTTCGAAGCGCGGGCTCACCAGGCACGCGCCGGCCTTGGTCGCCTTGAGTTCGTCGGCGTATTTCAGGTTGTCGAAGAACGCCAAATGCATCGGGCCCGCTTCGTCGAGCGAAGCAAGGCCCATGATGATTTGGCCGCCCCTGCCGGGATCGACCAGCTCCGCCTTGGTCAGCGCGGCAATGTCAGCCAGTGCTGAGGCAGGCGGCTTTGTGAAGAAGATCGGCTGCGCCATTCCACCCCGTCGCGGTCCGGCTTCGGCATGAAGCGGTCAGGCCGCATCATGCCCCATCTCTTGGAATGGCACGATCCCTTTCGGAAACTGGCTCCGGTGATCCGGATCGTGCCGTGCTGATCGAATTAGAACGTGGTGCCGCCGCCGAACCGGAACTCCTGGACGCGGTCGTACTTGCCCTTGCTGAGCGGCACGGCGTAATCGAAGCGCAGCGGACCGAACGGCGACTGCCAGATCAGGCCGACACCAACCGACGAGCGGACGACCTTGCTGTCGTCATACACGAGGCCGGTACAGGTGCCCGCAGACGTCGGATTGATGCTCGAGGGGATGCAGCCCGGCACATTGACTTCGTTGGTCGTGGTCCAGCTGGTCGGTCCCTTATAGTCGTAGAGGCCGCCGGCATCGGCATAAACCGCACCCTTCAGACCCACTTCCTTCGGCAGGAACCAGAACGGCATCTGCAGTTCGACCGATGCGCCCCAGTACTTGGTGCCGCCGAGGGCGTCCTGCGTACCGAAGGGGTTCAAATCGCGCGGGCCGATGCCGTTCGGGGCAAAGCCGCGGACGAGGTTCGAACCCATCTGGAAGTGATCGAGCATGCGCAGATCGCTGCCGATCTTGTTCAGCATGCCGCTCTGCAGGCGGACGAGGCCGACGATGTCCGACACCAGCGGAGTGTAGTACTTCGCATCGATGACCGACTTCAGGTAGGAGACGTCGCCGCCGACGCCGGCGAAATCCTGACGGAAGTCGACGAGCAGACCGTCGGTGGGGTTCTTGTTGTTGTCCAGCGTGTTGTAGGTCAGCGTGTAGCCGAGCGCCGAGGTCAGGGTCTTGCCGTTGGCAAGCTCCCTGCGCACCGGCAGCGAGGCTTCGCCGTCGCTGTAGCAGCCGAGGCCGTTGGTCGAGCTGAGATCCGGAACGCCGCCATTGGCATTGACGAAGGCCGGGCTCGGATTGAACGCCGACGTACCCAGATTGTTGTTACAGTTCGCCAGGTAGTACGGCAGCGTGATTTCCTGCTGGTAGATCGAATAGCGCAGCTGCAGCGCCAGATCTTCACGCAGGGAGAAGCCGAGGCGCGGCGAGAAGCCAAGCGTCTTGGTGCCGTAGGAGATGTAGCTGTTGGACAGCTGCTGGCGCTGATAGAGGTCGAGGCCGAGCGCGACGCGGTAGTCGAGCAGATACGGCTCGACGAACGACAGCGAGTAGCCGCGGGCATACTGACCATAGGTCACCGACGCCTTGGCGAACAGGCCGCGGCCGAGCAGATTGCGCTCGGAGATCGAGACTTCGGCCAGCGCGCCGTCGGTGGTGGAATAACCGCCCGAGATCGAGAAGTCGCCGGTCGATTTCTCTTCCATGTCGACGATCAGAACCACGCGGTCGCTCGACGAGCCCGGCTCCGTCGTGATCTTCACGCTCTTGAAATAGTCGAGGTTCTTCAGGCGCCGCTCGGCACGGTCGACCAGGGCGCGGTTGTAGGCATCTCCTTCCGAGATGTCGAACTCGCGGCGGATCACGTAGTCGCGGGTGCGCGTGTTGCCGCGCAGGTTGATGCGCTCGATATAGGTGCGCGGGCCCTCGTCGATGTTGAACACGACGGAGACGGTGTGCGCCTCGAAGTTGCGGTCGCCGCCGGGCCGGACCACGGCGAAGGCATAGCCGCGGCGCGAGGCCTCGATCTGCATCTCCTCGACCGACTTCTCGACCGACTCGACATTGTAGAGCGAGCCGACATTGACGCGCGAATAACCGCGCATCGACGAGGGATCGAAGTTCGGAATGCTGGAGCGGAAGTCGATCGCGCCGACGCGGTACTGGGATCCTTCCTCGATCTTGAAGGTGACGTTGAAGCCCTTCTTCTCCGGATCGTATTCGGTGAGCGCAGCCACCACCTGGACGTCGGCGAAACCGTTCTTGAGATAGAAGCGGCGGATCAGGTCGCGGTCGGCTTCGACGCGGTCGGGATCGTAGATGTCACCACTGGCGAGGAAGCTCAGCAGGTTCGATTCACGCGTCTTGATGACGTCCCTGAGGCGGTAGGACGAGAACGCGACGTTGCCGACGAACTCGATCGACTTGACGCCGGTCTTGGCGCCCTCCTCGACCGTAAAGATGAGGTCGACGCGGTTGTTCGGCTGCTCGATGATCTCGGGCGTGACGCGCACGTCGTAGCGGCCGGACCGGCGATAGATTTCGGCGATTCGCAGCGTGTCGGACTGCACCATGGCGCGGGAGAAGGTGCCACGCGCCTTGGACTGGACCTCAGTGGTGAGCTGCTCGTCCTTGATCTTCTTGTTACCCTCGAAGGCGACCCGGCCGATGACCGGGTTTTCGACCACCGAGACGATGATCTGGCCGCCGGCGCCGCGGTTGATCCTGACGTCCTGGAACAGGCCGGTTTCGATCAACGCCTTGAGGCCGTCATCGACGGCGCCTTGATCCAGGCGACCGCCCGGACCCGGCTTGAAATAGGAGCGGATCGTCTCCACCTCGACGCGGCGATTTCCTTCGACGGAAATCGACTGAACGGTCTGAGCGAGCGCAGACGAAGACACCAAAACAGCCCCGACCGGGGCAACCACCGGCGCGCCGAACATGATCAGGGTTGCGAGCAAGCCACCCCGGAGTCGCAGTCCAAACTTCATCGCGCAACGCGCCCTTATCATTCCGAGCCAGACCCAACCCCAACGCCGGTCTGGAGATTCCCCAAGTCGAGGCCGCTTGTAGCCAATTTCGCCGACGCCGCAAACGGCCGAAAGCGTCGTGATTTCAATTTCATTCCAAGACGTTGCTCAACAGCAACGCCACAAAAAAGCCTCCATCAAGATGCCGCCATCCGCAGGATGTCGTTGTAGGTCGCAAACACCATCAACATCAGCACCAAGCCCAGCCCGATTCGGAACCCCATCTCCTGAGTCCGCTCGGACAAGGGCCGGCCGCGGACCACTTCGGCCGCGTAGAACATAAGGTGGCCGCCATCGAGCAGCGGGATCGGGAACAGGTTCAACAGGCCGATCGACACCGACAGCACCGCGCACAGGTTGATCACGAACTGGAACCCGGCGCTGGCCGCCTGCCCCGACATCTTCGCGATTCCCAGGACGCCGCTGACTTCGTTGGGATTGCCGTTTCCGACGAACAGCGAGCCCAGGAACTTGAAGGTGCTGGTGATGATGAACCAGACCTGCTCGACCCCGATCTTGAGCGCCTCGCCGACGCCCACCGGCGCGGTCGAGGCCTCGCCGGCCTGCGATTTGTGCTCGACGCCGAGCACACCGAGACGGTGGCTGTTGCCGAACGGATCCTTGCGCTCGAGCAGCGCGGGCGTTGCGGTCAGCGAGACGATGGTCCCGTCCCGCTTCACCTGGAAGGCAAGGGCCGAACCTGCATTCATCGCAACGATTCGCTGCATATCGGCAAAGCTCTCGATCGGCTTTCCGTCGATCTGGACGACGACGTCCCCGATCTTGAAGCCGGCCGCCGCGGCGGCGCCGTCGGCGACGACGCCGTCAACGCGCGCGATCGTGCTGGGCTTGCCGTAGTAGAGCGCCATGCCCGCGAAGATCAGCGCGCCCAGGATGAAATTGGCGATCGGGCCGGCCGCGACGATCGCGGCACGCGGCCCCACCTTCTTGTGGTGGAAGCTGCCGGCGCGTTCCTCGGTCGTCATGGCCGCAAGCGTCTGGGCCGACGGGGTCGAGGCCTCGCTTTCGTCGCCGAAGAACTTGACGTAGCCGCCGAGCGGGATTGCCGAGATCTTCCAGCGGGTGCCGTGGCGGTCATTGAAACCGACCAGCTCAGGTCCGAAACCGAGCGAAAAAGTCAGCACGCGAACGCCCGCCCATCGCGCGACCAGAAAGTGGCCGAGCTCATGGAAGAACACGACGATGGTCAGGACGAACAGGAAGGGAACCGCGTAGCCGAGGAGCCCATGGCTCAACGTATTGAAACTATGGACAAAAAAGTCGATCATCGAATTCCCTCATCCAGCGCCGCAAGGCCCTGGCCGCGAACCATCTAGGATGCCTTTAAGGCAATTTGAGGCAATAGGGCGGCAGCCCTATTTCGAGCAACATGGTCAACAGAGATTGCATCGTCGGCGGACGTCAGGGGCGCCTGGTTCCCGCTGCGGACCCAGTCGTCCAGGGTCGCCTCAACCAGCCGGGCAATCGCGCCGAACCGGATCTTGCCGGCGATGAACGCGGCGACCGCAACCTCGTTGGCCGCGTTGTAGACGGTGGTCGCGCCCTTCCCGGTCCGGAGCGAATCGAAAGCCAGCCGAAGCCCGGGGAAGCGCTCGAAATCGGGCGCCTCGAAGGTCAGCTGGCCGATCTTGGCGAGGTCCAGCTTGGCCGCCGGCCCCTTGATGCGATCGGGCCAGCCGAGGCAGTGCGCGATCGGGGTGCGCATGTCGGGCGCGCCGAGCTGGGCCACCACCGAGCAGTCGGAAAACTCGACCATGCCGTGGATGATCGACTGCGGATGAACGAGGACGTCGATCTCGTCGGGCGTGAGCGCGAACAGATAGGACGCCTCGATCACCTCGAGCCCCTTGTTCATCATCGAGGCGGAATCGATCGTGATCTTCTGGCCCATGCTCCAGTTCGGATGCTTCAGGGCCTGTGCGAGGGTCGCCTGCTCGATATCCGCCGGCTTCCAGGTCCGGAACGGGCCGCCCGAGGCCGTGATGATGACGCGGACGAGCTCATCGCGATTGCCTGAAGCGAGCGCCTGGAACAGCGCATTGTGCTCGGAATCGGCCGGCAGGATGCAGGCCCCCGCCTTGGCCGCACGCTGCATGAAGAAATCACCGGCGCAGACCAGACATTCCTTGTTGGCCAGCGCCACATGCGCGCCGCGATCGACCGCTGCCAGTGCCGGCTTCAATCCGGCGGCGCCGCTCACGGCCGCCATCACCCAATCGGCCGGACGCGCGCCGGCTTCGATCACCGCGCTTTCACCGGCGCCGCATTCCGTGCTCGTTCCCGCGAGCGCGGACTTGAGCTCGGCGAGCTTGGAGGTGTCGGCGATTGCGACGTAGCGCGCGGAAAATTCCTTCGCGAGCTTCGCCAGCGCTTCGACATTGCTGTTCGCCGTTAAGGCCTCGACGCGATAACGCTCGGGCGAGGCGCGCAGCAGATCCATCGTGCTGTCGCCGATCGAGCCGGTGGCGCCGAGAACCGTGACGCTGCGGACGTCGGACGCAGCAAGCCTGTTATTACGCAATGGGACCGCGCTCATATCCTCACCAAACCATAAGACCGCTTCCGGCGCTATGCACACCATGGCGGAGAAAGCCGATAATCCATGCCGCCAGGATGGCGGCGACAAAGCCGTCCAGGCGGTCCATAAGCCCGCCATGGCCGGGAATTAAGTGACTGGAATCCTTGACGCCGAAGCGCCGCTTCACTGCGGATTCGAACAGATCGCCGAGCGCCGACACCACCGAGAGGATGGCGCTGACGAGCAGCAATGGCGCCATCTTTCCGAGCCCGCAAGCCGCAAAGCCGACCGCAACCAGGAGGCTTGCAACAAAGCCGCCGATCGCGCCCGCCCAGGTCTTCTTGGGGCTCACGCGCGGCCAGAGCTTCGGTCCGCCGATGCTGCGGCCGGCGAAATAGCCGCCAATATCGGTCGCCCACACCACCAGCAGCACGAACATCAATGCCGAGAAGCCGTTGACGAGATCCTTCCGGAGCAGGATCGAGGCGAGTAGCGCCGCCGCCGCATACGCGAACCCGGTCGCGGCCCAAATGAATTTGCCGCGCGCCATCAGCGTCACGATCGCACCGCCGATGAGGCCGACGATGACGGAGGTCTTGAGCCCGCCAAAAGCGACAGCGGCCCCCATCATCGCGATGACCACCGTCCCTGCCCCGGTCAGCGCGGCCGATCCCGCGCCCACCACCGTCAGCCATTCTGCGAATAGTCCGATCGAGACAAGAGTGACGAGCAACACCCAGAGCCAGCCGCCGGCATAAGCGATCGCAATGGTCAGCGGCGCCAGCACCAGCGCTGCGAGGACTCGCATCACGAGATTGCTCGGGGCAGGCTTGGCGCCCGCCGGTGCGGCGTCTTGTTCGCTCACGAGGCGGTTTTCGCGACCAGACCGCCGAAACGGCGCTCGCGCCTGGCGAATTCGGCGATCGCGCTTTCCAGAGCCGCCTTGTCGAAATCGGGCCAGTGGATCGGCACGAACACGAGCTCGCTGTAGGCGGCCTGCCACATCAGGAAATTGGACAGGCGCTGCTCGCCGCTGGTGCGGATGATGAGGTCGGGATCCGGAATATCAGGCGCATCGAGATGCGCGCCGAGCGTCTCGGCGTCGATCGAATCAGGATCGCGCCTCCCCTCCGCGACCTCACGGGCGAGCTTCTGCGCCGCCTTCGCGATCTCCTGCCGCGAGCCGTAGTTGAAGGCGACGACGAGCGTGAGGCGCGTGTTGTCGCGTGTCAGCTCTTCGGCCTCGTTCAAAAGCGCGCAGATGTCGCCCTCCAGCCCTTCGCGCTCGCCGATGATGCGGACCTTGACGCCGTCACGATGCAGGCTCGCCAGGTCGTTGCGGATGAAGCGGCGGAGCAGACCGAAGAGATCGCCGATCTCGCTCGCCGGGCGCGACCAGTTCTCCGAAGAGAAGGAGAAGATGGTGAGATAGCGGATGCCGAGCTCGTGCGAGGCACGCACGACGCGGCGCAGAGCCTCGACGCCGCGGCGATGCCCCTCCGCACGCGGCAGACC
>NZ_JALBHA010000214.1:0-9701 GCF_023006445.1 Bradyrhizobium sp. SHOUNA76 | reverse complement strand
GGCCCAGCACAACCGCGCCGGATACCGCGCCGAGCGCTGCATCGCCCGCGCGCTCCTGGGCGACCGCGCTCACGGGCACACAGGCCAGCATTGCGACAGCAGTGATCAGAGCTTTGGTCATCGGAGCGCCTCCCTCACGGGAAATCACTCCTGCTCAAATATGGCCGCAGAAGGTTCGCTTGCCGGCCAACAAAAGGCAATCGGCCGGCGGAACCCGGCCGTCGAGCGACGATGGTCTCCCTACAAGAGGTCGTCGTGCCGGGCGCGTCCAGCCTTCGTGGCCGAAGCCGCTTCGGCGGGGCGAAGGCCCGGGCATCCACGTTCCTTGTGCTGCGTGCTACGTCGCGCGAGACGATCCACGTCAGGATTTCAGCGCGTCGCGCGCCGTCTCCGGCGCCATCAGCGTCGCAATGATGGTGATGATCGAGAGCGCGATGATGTAGACCGACACGGCCCAGTACGAACCGGCCCATGCGAGCAGCGCGGCGGCGATCAACGGCGAGAAGCCGCCGCTCAGCGCTGCCGCGACATTGGCCCCCAGCGAGGCTCCGCTGTAACGCACCTGGGTGCGGAACAGCTCGGGCATGAAGGCCGCCTTCGGGCCGAACAGCAGGGCATGCGTCAGCGTCATCGTGACGACGAGCGCCAGCGTGATCAGCGCCGGCTCCCTGGTGTCGAGGAACCAGAATAGCGGAAACGCCAGCGCCACCGAGAACACGCCGCCGGCAAGATAGAGCGCCTTGCGGCCGAAGATGTCGGACAGCCAGCCGGCGAGCGGCAGCGTCGCGAACTCGACGATCGCGGCATAGACCACGGCATTCAGGATCACCTGACGCGGCAGACCGAGTTTTGTCGTGGCGTAAACAACCGTGAAGACGGTGAGGAGATAAGCGAGCCCGACCTCCGACACCGTGATGCCGATCGCCAGCAGAAAACTGCGCCAGTCGCGGCGCAGCACCTCAAGCACCGGCTGCGCCAGCACCTCCTTGCGCTCGACCACCTCCTTGAAGTGCGGCGTCTCCGCAAGCTTGAGCCGCACGATGAAGCCGACACCGACGAGCAAAATGCTGATCAGGAACGGCACGCGCCAGCCCCAACTCAGGAAATCGGCTTCGGGAAGCCTGGTCATCAGGCCGAAAATGCCGGTGGAGGCGGCAACGCCGACGGGAAAGCCGATCTGCACCAGGCTGCCGTAGAAGCCGCGGCGATTGCCGGCATGCTCGATCACCATGACGACCGCGCCGCTCCATTCGCCCCCTAAGCCGATGCCCTGAACGAAGCGCAGCATGACCAGCAGGATCGGTGCCCAGACGCCGATCTGGCTGTAGGTCGGCAGGCAGCCGATCAGGAAGGTGCCGAGCCCCATCGCGATCATGGTTGCAACCAGCATGGTCTTGCGGCCGAGCCGGTCGCCGTAATGCCCGATGATGGCCCCGCCGATCGGCCGCGCCACGAAACCGACCGCGTAGGTCGAGAACGCCGCCAGCGTGCCGACGAATGGATCGAAGCTCGGAAAGAACAGCTTGTTGAAGACCAGCGCCGCCGCCGTGCCGTAGATCAGGAAATCGTACCACTCGATCGCGGTGCCGAGCGCGCTCGCCCACACCACATGCGCCGTCGTCGATTTCTCCGCCCCCGCGGAAATCCCCGTTGCTGCCGTCATGCCCTGCCCCAAGATTCCTGATGGCATCATGGCCAATCACGATGACGGTTGCAACCTGCGGGCGTGTTGGCTCTCACAGGATTGCTACGCGGGATTTGGCGCACCGCTGCTTCAACATTCGTCATTGCGAGGAGCCCTTGCGACGAAGCAATCCAGTCTTCCTCCGCGGAAACAGTCTGGATTGCTTCGCTACGCTCGCAATGACGGCGTGGAAGTCGTTCCGCTTCCCGTCTTTCACCGGCGCTCTCCACTTTTCGCCATTGACAAACTAATTCACCATTATCTAACTTACCGCCAGAATAACCCGCCGTGCCAAGCGGCCAATAAGAGAGGGAACAACCATGAGAGGGCTTCTGGCCTGCGCCATGCTCGCGGCCATGACTTCCGTTGCCATGACGTCAGCCGCGACCGCGCAAGTGTCCGACGACGCGGTGCGGATCGGCGTGCTGACGGATCTGTCGAGCTGGGGCCGCGACAACAGCGGACCGGGCTCGGTGGAAGCCGCGAAGATGGCGGTGGAGGAATTCGGGCCGACCGTGCTCGGCAAGCCGATCGAGATCATCAGCGCCGATCACCAGATGAAGACCGACGTCGGCGTGCAGATCGTGCGCGGCTGGTTCGACAACGGCAGGGTCGACGCTGTCGTCGACATCCCCAATTCCGGCATCGCCATCGCAGTCCACAACATGGTGCGTGAGCGCAATAAGATCGCGCTGCTCTCCGGCCCCGGTGCGAGCTCGCTGACGGACGAGCTGTGCAGCCCGAACACCGTGCACTTCACCTACGATACCTACGCGCTGTCGAAGGTGACGGCCTCGGCCGTCATCAAGGAAGGCGGCAAGTCCTGGTACTTCATCACGGCCGACTATGCCTTCGGCCAGCAGCTCGAGAAGGACGCTACGCGCTTCATCAACGAGATGGGCGGCAAGGTCCTCGGCGGCGTCAAGCATCCGACCAACACCGCAGACTTCTCCTCCTTCGCGCTGCAGGCGCAGAGCTCCAAATCCGACGTCGTCGCCTTCGCCAATGCCGGCCAGGACACCGACAACGCCATCAAGCAGTCCGGCGAGTTCGGCCTGGTGCAGGGCGGTCAGAAGCTGGTTGGTCTCCTGATGTTCGACACCGACGTTCACGCGATCGGCCTCAAGGCCGCGCAGGGCACCTACATGACCACGGCGTCGTACTGGGCCATGGACGAGGCAACCCGCGCCTGGTCGAAGAAGTTCTACGAGCGTACCAAGGTGATGCCGACCATGATCCAGACCGGCGTCTACGGTTCGGTGCTGCATTATCTCAAGGCCATCAAGGCCGCCGGAACCGACGATTCCGCCAAGGTGATGGCCAAGATGCGCGAGCTGCCGATCGAGGATACATTCGTCCATGGCGGACGCTTGCGCGAGGACGGCCGCGTCATCCGCGACATGTATCTCGCCAAGGTGAAGACGCCCGAGCAATCGAAGGAGCCGTGGGACTATCTGGACATCGTCAAGACCGTGAAGGGCGAGGACGCCTTCCGCCCGGTCTCCGAATCCAAATGTCCGCTCTTGAAGAAGTGAAGCCAGATGACCGGCAACGAGCATAGCGCAATTGAGACCTACGAGTGCGACGTGCTCGTGGCCGGATCGGGTTGCTCCGGCATGTCGGCCGCGATCACCGCGCGCCATCGCGGCCTCGACGTCTTGATCGTCGAGAAGGAGCCGCGCTTCGGCGGCACCACTGCCCGCTCCGGCGGCTGGCTGTGGATCCCCGGCACCTCGCTGGCGAAGGCGTACGGCATCGAAGAGACGCCGGAGCAGGCCCGCACCTACTTGCGGCACGAGGCCGGCAACAACTTTGATGCCGCGCGCGTCGATGCATTTCTCAGTGCGGGTCCCGAGGCAGTCGATTTCTTCACCAGCAAGACCGCGCTGCGCTTCGACATGCCGCTGGTCTTTCCGGATTACCACGCGGAGGCACCGGGCGGTGTGCAGGGCGGCCGCTCCATGGTGACGCGCCCGTTCGACGGCCGCGAGCTTGGCGATCAGATCAAGACGCTGGGCATGCCCCTGCCCGAGCTCACCGTGTTCGGCATGATGCTCGGCTCCGGCAAGGAGATCATCCATTTCATGCGGGTGACGAAATCGCTGACCTCGGCGGTTTACGTGGCCAAGCGCCTGTCGCGGCATCTGATGGACGTGCTGCGCTACGGCCGCGGCATGACGCTGACCAACGGCAATGCGCTGGCCGGGCGCCTCGCCAAATCCGCGCTCGATCTGAAGATTCCCATCTGGCTGTCCTCGCCGGTGCGCGAGCTGACGGTCGAGAACGGCACGGTGACCGGCGCCATCGTTTCGCGTGAGGGACGCGAGGTCCGCGTCCGCGCAAGGCAAGGCGTCGTGCTCGCCTGTGGCGGCTTTCCGCATGACGTGGAGCGGCGCCGGAAAATGTTTCCGCATGCGCCGACGGGCAACGAGCATTTCTCGCCGGGCCCCACCGGGAATACGGGCGACGGCCTGCGTCTCGCAGAATCCGCCGGCGGTCATGTCGAGGATCGCCTGCCGAACGCGGCGGCCTGGGTGCCGGTGTCGCGGACGACGCGCAAGGACGGATCCAAGGGCGTGATGCCGCATTTCATCGACCGCGCCAAACCCGGCGTGATCGCGGTGATGCGCGACGGCCGGCGCTTTGCCAATGAGGGCAATTCCTATCACGACTTCGTCCAGGCCATGGTCAAGGCGGCCAGGCCCGGCGAGGAGATCGCGGCCTATCTCGTCTGCGATCACAAGACGCTGCGCAAATATGGCCTCGGCTGCGTGCCGCCCTTCCCGATGCCGCTGGGTCATCACCTCAATACCGGCTATCTCATGCGCGGCGATACGCTGGAGGCGCTGGCGGCGAAGGCCGGCATCGACGCCAAGGCGTTCGTCGAGACGGTCAAGCAGTTCAATGCGACCGCGCCGCTTGGGCACGATGCCGCCTTCGGCAAGGGCTCGAAGGCCTATAACCGCTACCAGGGCGACGCCATGCACGGCCCGAACCCCTGCGTCGCGCCGATCGAGAACGGCCCGTTCTATGCCATCAAAATGGTGATCGGCGATCTCGGCACCTATGCCGGCATCGTCACCGACGAGAATGCGCGGGCGCTCGACGCCGAGGGCCGGGTCATTCCCGGGCTCTATGCCGCCGGCAACGACATGGCGAGCATCATGGGCGGCAATTATCCCGGGGCCGGCATCACGCTTGGGCCGGCGCTGACCTTCGGCTACATTGCCGGACGACACCTCGCCGACAACGCCGCCAAGCGCGACGCGGCGTAAAGCCAAGCGCATCGGAGGCGCATGAAGAGAGAAAGCCGCGGCATCCAGTCGATCGAGGTCGGCGGAGAACTGCTCCGTGCCCTCGCCCGCAGCGGCGAGCCGATGATGCTGCGCGATCTCGCGCGCGAGGCCGGCATGACGCCGGCCAAAGCGCATCCTTATCTCGCCAGCTTCTCCCGCATCGGATTGATCGAGCAGGATGAGACCACCGGCCGCTACGAGATCGGCGCGCTGGCGCTGGAGCTCGGCCTGATCAGCCTGCGCAGGCTCTCCGGCGTGCGGATCGCAAGGCCGAAGATCGCCGCGCTCGCGAGCCAGATCGGACATGCGGTGTCTCTCGCAGTGTGGGGCACACACGGGCCGACCGTTGTCCAGCTCGAAGAACCGGCCCAGCCTGTTCACATCGTGATGCGCGCCGGCTCGGTGATGGCGCTGCTGGAGACCGCCACGGGCCGGGCCTTCGCGGCCTTCCTGCCGGAGAAGACCATCAATGCCGCGCTCGAAAGCGGCCTCGATCGTCACGGCGTCGGTTACAATCCGAAGCGCACGGTGAAGGGCGCCAAGCTCGCCGAGATGCTGACGGAGGTGCGCAAGCACGGCCTCGCCCGCGCGCTCGGCGATCCCCTGCCCGGCGTCAATGCGTTCTCGGCACCGGTGTTTGATCATTCCGGTCACGTCGCGCTGGTCATCACCGCGATGGGGCCCGAAGGCACGTTCGACGCGCGCTGGGACAGCCCGATCGCGCATGCCTTGCGCGACTGCGCTGGGGGCATCTCGAAGCGGTTGGGTCACGGGATGACGGTTGCGGCGGAGTGATATCTCCTACTTTTCCTTCACCGGCACCGTGTAGTTCAGGATCAGCCGGCCGCCATCCGGGTAGATCGTCTGCCCGGTGATATAGGACGCATCGTCACTCGCCAGGAACGCCACGACGGACGCGACCTCGCTCGGCTCGCCGCCGCGGCCGGCTGGCGTCCGCGACATCACGGTCCTGCGGGCATCCTCGGAGGTGTAGATGGATGACGCCACCATGTCGGTCAGGATCGTGCCGGGCCCGACCGCGACGACGCGAATGTTATGCGGGGCGAGCGCAACGGCGGCAACCGAGGTGAGCTGCTTCATGCCGCCCTTGGACATCGCGTAGGTCGCCAGCGCCGGGATCGCCAGCAGCGCATTCACCGAGGACATGTTGATGATGACCCCGCCCCCGCTGCCTTGCGCGATCATCTGCCTGGCGGCCGCCTGCACGCCGAAGAACGCGCCTTTCAGATTGATGCCGATGATCTCGTCGAATTCCTCTTCGGTGATCTCGAGGATGTCCCGGTTGCGGGCGACGCCGGCATTGTTGACCATGATGTCGAGCCGGCCGAATTCCTTCACGGCGGTGGCGACGAGCTGGTCCACGTCAGCGCGCCTGGCGACATTGCCGACGATTGTGCGCAAGGCACCGGGACGAACCGAGCTCGGCGGCGGTCGCCGCCAACCCATCGGCATCGACATCCGAAATCACGACCTTGACGCCATCGTCGAGAAATCGCTGTGCGCAGGCCTTGCCGATGCTGCGCGCTGCGCCGGTGATGGCGGCGACCTTGCCGGACAATTTCATGGGTTCACTCCACGACAGTGACGATCTCGCGGGCGCGTTCACGCAAAAACGCGCGGGCGCAGTCCGGCATGAAACCAGGTGATCATGGAATAGATGTCGTAGACGGGCAACCCAACCTCGGCCTGGAGCGCCGCCGCATAGGGCGGCATGTTGGTGCATTCGAGCACGATGGCGCCGACGTCGGGATTCTCTGCGACGAGCTGCTTGCCGGCCTCGACCACGTCACGCTCGGCCTGCGCGATGTCCATGTCGTCCTTCTCGGCCTTGATCAGGACACGGAAAAATTCCTTGCCGTTCTCGGTGCCGGCCAGCGGCGTATCGAGCGGCACCCCGGCGCCTTCGAGATGGGCCGGCGTCAAGGTCGAGCCCGACACCGTGACGAGACCGACGCGCTTGCCCGGCGGCAGGGTCGCCTGCACCCACGGCACCTGCATCAGCGACGAGGTCGCAACGGGAACGCCGACCGCCGCCGCGATCTCCTTCTGGAACAGCGAGAGGAAGCCGCAATTGGTGGTGATGGCCTCGGCGCCCAGCCGCACCAGATCTTTCGCCGCATCGATGAAGTCGGGCAGCAGGCCCGCCGCGCCCTTCAGCACCACTTTCTCCGGCGATGCCCCACTCACCACGCGATACAGCACGGGGAACGGCCAGGTTGTGCCGTTGCCCATATCGCCGGGAATGCGGGGGAAGCGCGCTTCCAGCATCAGGATGCCGAGCGGCGCGCCGTAGATGGCCTTGCCGCCACGGGCGATGCGGGAGGACGAATTGGCTGAACTGGTCATGCTGCGACCTCAGAGGAAACGATCGGGCGCAAACGGCGCCAGCGGAATCTCAGGCGGCTTGCCGCTTACGAGCTGGGCGACGAGCCGGCCGGTACGGGCCGAGCCGACCAGGCCGACATGGCCGTGGCCGAAGGCATAGACGACGTCGCGCGAGGCGCGCGCATAGCCGATGCAGGGACGTCCGTCGGGCATGCTCGGCCGGTGCCCGAACCAGGTTTTGACGCGCGACGTCGGAATGTCCTTCGGCAGTTTGGGGAACATGCTGACGAGGTGGTTACGCAAAATCTCCGCGCGCTTCCAGTTCGGCGCGGCCTCGAGGCCCGCGATCTCGACGGTGCCGGCGGCGCGCAGGCCCTTGTTGGTCCAGTTCACCACCATCTTGGCGTCCGACGCCATCATCGAGCTGCGCGGCCCCGATTCCGGGTTCTCGATCATGACGTGATAGCCGCGCTCGGTCTCGAGCGGCAGCGGATCGCCGATCGAGGCCGTGAGCTGCTTCGACCGGGCGCCCGCGGCGATCACCGCGGCATCGCAGGCGATCTCGCCGGTCTCGGTGACGACCGCGACGAGCTGATTGCCGGAAAGCTTCAGGCCCGTCGCCTTGGCGCGCACGAATTTTGCGCCACTCGCCAGCGCATGGTTGGCGAGCGCGGCGACATAAGCGCCGGGATCGCGGCAGCGGCCGGCCTCCTCCACCACCACGCCAAAGGTGTAGCGCGGATGCAGATCAGGCTCGCGCTGACGCATCTCGTCGGCGGAAAGCTCCAGCCATTCGACGCCGACCTTCTTGCGCAGGCGCCAGCCGAGATCGTTGTCAAAATTGCCGCGCGATGGGAAGACATGCATCACGCCGTTGCGCTCGATCAGTTCGGGCACGCCCGCCTCGTCCGCGAGCTTCCGGTGCAGCAGCGGCGCGTCCTTCAACAGATCGCGCAATGCGAAGGCCGTCGTCTCGACCCGCGCCTCGGTCCAGCCCGAGCGCAGATACTTGATCAGCCAGGGCAGCGCCCTGGGCAGGTAGGACCAGCGGATCGCGAGCGGCCCGAGCGGATCCATGAGATAGCCCGGCACCTTCTTCCAGATGCCAGGCTCGGCCGGCGGAATCACCGAATGAGACGACAGCCAGCCGGCATTGCCATAGCTCGCCGCCTGTTCGCCGCCGGGCTCGCCCGGATCGATCAGCGTGACGCGATGGCCCTCGCGCAGCGCCTCGATGGCGCTGATCACACCGACCGCGCCGGCACCGATGATGGCGACGTGGCGGCCGGTCGTCATCGCTTTAAGCCTTCACCGCGGGAGCAAAATCCTTGCCGACCGAGATCGCCCTGGGATCGATGATGCAGTGGAGGATCGACGGCTTGCCGGAGGCCAGCGCGCGCTCGAACGCCGGCGCGAATTCCTCGGTGCGCTCGACGCGCTCACCATGGCCGCCGAATGCCTTTGCGTACATCGCGAAATCAGGGTTCTTGAGCTGGGTGCCGACGACGCGGCCGGGATAGTCGCGCTCCTGGTGCATGCGGATGGTGCCGTATTGCGAATTGTCGACGACGATGACGACCAGGGCTGCGTCATATTGCACGGCCGTCGCGAACTCCTGGCCATTCATCAGGAAGCAGCCGTCGCCGGCAAACGCGACGACGGTTCGGTCCGGATATTGCCGCTTCGCAAGCACCGCCGCCGGCACGCCATAGCCCATCGAGCCGGAGGTCGGCGCGAGCTGGGCCGCAAAGCTGTGGAAACGGTGATGGCGATGGATCCAGCCGGCATAATTGCCGGCGCCGTTGCAGACGATGGCGTCCTTCGGCAGGCGGTCGCGCAGCCAGGTCATGACCTGGCCGTACTGGAAGGCGCCCGGCAGTTCGCGCGCCTTCTCGGTCCAGGCGAGGTAATCGGCATGGGCCTTGGCGGCCTCGCCCTTCCAGGCCACCGCGTCCGAGGGCTTCAGCGTCTCGACTGCGGCCGCGAACGCCGCGGGCGTTGCCTGGATCGCCAGCGCCGGCTGATAGACGCGGCCGAGCTCTTCCGAGCCCGGATGGACATGGATCAGCTTCTGCTGCGGCGTCGGAATATCCAGCAGCGTGTAGGACGAGGACGGCATCTCCGACATGCGGCCGCCGATGAGCAGGATGACATCGGCGCCGTCGATGCGCGCCTTCAGGCCCGGGCTCGGCCCGATGCCGAGATCGCCGGCATAATGCGAATGGTCGGCATCGATCAGCGAGGCGCGGCGGAACGAGGTCGCGACCGGCAGGTCGAACCGCTCGGCAAAGCGCGCGATGCTCTTGGTGGCCTCTTCCGTCCAGCGCGAGCCGCCGAGGATGACCAGCGGCGCCTTGGCGCTCGCGAGCATGGTG
>NZ_JALBHA010000213.1:0-9710 GCF_023006445.1 Bradyrhizobium sp. SHOUNA76 | reverse complement strand
CGCGCCGGCACCGACCCGATCCGCGCGGGCTTCGCCTCGACCTGCGCCGCACGCTGCGCGCATCGCTTCGCACCGGCGGCGACATCATCGACATCCATCGGCTCGGACGGATCGAGAAGCCGGCGCCGATCGTGGCGTTGCTCGATATCTCGGGCTCGATGAGCGAGTACACCCGCCTGTTCCTGCATTTCCTCCATGCCATCGGCGATGCGCGCAAGCGTGTCTCGGTGTTCCTGTTCGGCACCCGTCTCACCAACGTCACCCGCGCGCTGCGTCAGCGCGATCCCGACGAGGCGCTGGCGAGCTGCTCGGCCTCCGTCGAGGACTGGGCCGGTGGCACGCGGATCTCGGCCTCGCTGCACAATTTCAACAAATTGTGGGCGCGGCGCGTGCTGAGCCAGGGCGCCATCGTGCTGCTGATCTCGGACGGGCTGGAACGGGAGGCCGATTCCAGGCTTGCCTTCGAGATGGACCGGCTGCACCGCTCCTGCCGTCGGCTGATCTGGCTCAACCCGCTATTGCGGTTCGGCGGCTTCGAGGCCAAGGCGCAGGGCATCAAAATGATGCTCCCGCACGTTGACGAATTCCGCCCGGTACATAATTTGAGTTCGATCCAGGAGCTGATCACGACGCTCTCCCGGCCGCTGCCGCCGCATCACCGCAGCCTGATCCGCTCCGCAGCTTGAGAGGCACCCCATGCTCGATCGCGACGAGGATATCCTGAAGGCGGCGGAGGACTGGCAGAAGGCCGGCCGTGGCGTCGCGCTGGCGACGGTGGTGGAGACCTGGGGCTCGGCGCCGCGCCCGGCGGGCTCGAGCCTCGTCATCAACGACGAGGGCACGTTCCTGGGCTCGGTCTCCGGCGGCTGCGTCGAGGGCGCCGTGGTCACCGAGGCCATGGATGTGATCCAGAGCGGCAAGCCGCGCATGCTTGAGTTCGGCGTGGCGGATGAGACCGCCTGGAATGTTGGGCTGTCCTGCGGCGGCACCATCCGAGTCTTCGTCGAGAAGGTCGGCTAGCCGTGAAGCTCGAGATCCTGCACGAACTCAATGCCGAGCGGGCCGCGCGCCGGCCGGTGATCCTGGTGACGGACACCGAGAGCGGCGAGCAGCGCCTCGTGAAGGCTGCGGCTTTTTCCAAGGATCCGCTGCGTGCCGAGCTTGAGAAGCAGCTTCGGATGGGCAAGAGCGCCAGTGTCGAAGTTGGCGGCAAGAAGCTGTTCCTCAACGTCTACGCCCCGACCGCAAAGCTCGTCATCGTCGGCGCTGTCCATATCAGCCAGGCCTTGGCGCCGCTGGCGCGCTCGCTCGGCTACGACGTCACCGTGGTCGATCCGCGCACGGCGTTCGCCAGCCCCGAGCGCTTTCCCGACGTTCCGCTGGTCGCCGAATGGCCGGATACCGCGCTGCCGCCGCTCAATGTCGATGCCTACACGGCTTTCGTCGCGGTGACGCACGATCCGAAGATCGACGACCCCGCGCTGCTGCACGCCTTCGAGCGCAATTGCTTCTATATCGGCGCGCTCGGGTCCCGGAAAACGCACGCCAAGCGCGGCGACCGGCTGCGGGAGCAGGGTGCGAAGGAGAGCGACATCGCGCGCATCCACGCGCCCATCGGGCTTGCGATCGGCGCGGTCTCTCCGTCCGAGATCGCGGTGTCGATCATGGCCGAGATCACCGCGGTGCTCCGCCTGCCTCCCAAAGAAAAAGAAGAAGCGGCATGAAATTTGGCCCGGCGAGTCCCAGGGATGCGATCGGTGGAGTGACCGTCCACACCCTGCGCCAGGGACCGCTGGTGCTGAAGAAGGGCACGACGATCGGCCCCGCCGAGGTCGAGGCTCTCGAGCGTGCCGGCATCAAGGACGTCGTCGTGGTGCGTATGGAGGCGGGCGACGTCTCCGAGGACGTTGCGGCCGCCGGCATCGCGCTTGCCGTCGGCGGCGAGGGCATCCATGTCGAGCGCGCCTTCACCGGCCGCGCCAATCTGTTCGCCTCGCGCCCGGGCGTGCTGGTGATCGACCGCGCCGCGGTCGACCGCATCAACAATATCGATGAGGCCATCACCTTTGCGACGCTCTCGGCCTACAAGCCGGTGGTCGAGGGCGAGATGGTCGGCACCGTCAAGATCATCCCGTTTGGCGTCGAAGGCAATTTACGCGATGCCGCAGTGAAGGCGGCGGGCAAGGACGTGTTGAAGATCGCGCCTTACGTGATCCAGCGCGTCGGCGTGGTCTCAACCCTGCTGCCGGGCCTGTCCTCCAAGGTGATCGACAAGACGCTGCGGGTCACGGCCGAGCGGCTCGCGCCAGCCGGCGCCAGCGTCATTGCCGAACGTCGGGTCCAGCACGACGAACAGGCGCTGTCGGCGGCGATCAAGGAATTGCTAGCGCTCGGCGCCGAGCTTGTCATCGTGTTCGGAGCGTCTGCGATTGCCGATCGCCGCGACGTCATCCCGGCAGCCGTCACCGGCATCGGCGGCGAGATCGAGCATTTCGGCATGCCGGTCGATCCCGGCAATCTGCTGCTGATTGCCCGCGCCGGCAATGTGCCGGTGCTGGGCGCGCCGGGCTGTGCGCGCTCGCCGGTCGAGAACGGCTTTGACTGGGTCTTGATGCGGCTGCTCGCCGGCATCAAGGTGACGCGTTCCGAGCTGATGGGCATGGGCGTCGGCGGCCTCCTGATGGAGATCGTCACGCGGCCGCAGCCGCGGGCCAAGCCCGAGACCGAAGGTAACAGCCAGGTCGCCGCCATCGTGCTCGCGGCGGGACGCTCGACCCGGATGGGTGGGCCGAACAAGCTGCTCGCAGAACTCGATGGCAAGAAGCTGGTGCGCCTTGCCGCCGAGCAGGCGCTGGCTTCGAAGGCGTCCGAGGTGATCGTCGTCACCGGCCATCAGGCCGAGTTGGTCGAGCAGGCCCTGCAAGGCTTGAAGGTGAAGTTCGTCCGCAATCCCGATTTTGCCGGCGGCATCGCAAGCTCGGTCAAGGCCGGAATCGCCGCCGTGCCTGAAGCTTGCGACGGAGCCGTTGTCTGCCTCGGGGACATGCCACTGATCGATGCCGGCCTGATCGACCGCCTCATCGACGGCTTTGCGCCGGACCGCGGCAACCTCATCGTCGTGCCCGTCAGCGAAGGCCGCCGCGGCAATCCCGTGCTGTGGTCGCGCCGCTTCTTCAAGGAGTTGATGACGCTCGACGGCGATATCGGCGCGCGGCATCTGATCGCGAAGCACACGGAGGCCGTGGCCGAAGTGCCGGTGGACGGCGAGAGCGCCTTCCTCGACATCGACACGCCTCAGGCGCTGGAAGCGGCAAGACGAGGATGACGGTGCGGTAAATAACGGTGCCGTAGGGTGGGCAAAGGCGCATAGCGCCGTGCCCACCATCTCTCGATCGCGACTACGATTCGGGCACGCTTCGCTTTGCCCACCCTACGCCCCTCCCAATCATCCGATTTCAACCACCCGTTCACCATCTGGAAACGACCCGCGCTTACAGTCGCCTCCACCTGCCTTGGGGGGAGGGGATTTTCCATGGCTTCGAACGTCGTCGCGCGCCGTTGCGCGATGTTTTTCTTTGCGTTGTCGGTTTGTGTTTCCGGCGCCCGCTACGTCACCGACGCCCACGCCGCGGGTGCCATCGCGGTTGGCAAGTGCGGCGCCTATGGTCAGGCTTTTGATTACGGCGCCGAGCACGAGGCGCGTGCAGCGGCGCAGAAGCAATGCAAGGGCGATTGCACCACGGTAACGATGAAGCGCGCCTGCGCTGCGATGTCGGTCGATCTCGCCAATCCTTGCGGCGCCTATGGCTACGCCGTCAAGCCGAAGATCTCGGCTTCCCTCAATGCCGCCACGCGTGAGTGCTACAAATACGGCGGCAAGGAATGCGTGATCCGCGCCTGGGCCTGCGACGCGAAAGGCTAATTCCTCTTGCTGTCAGTCCGCACCGATGCGTAGCATCTCGTCAGGAATGACAGTCGAGGAATTGCATGCAGTTCGACACCAAGATCGCAGTCGTGATCCGCACCGATCTTCAGGCCTGGCAGAAGCTCAACATCGCGTCCTTTCTCACCAGCGGCATCGCCGCGGCTTTTCCCGAATGCATCGGCGAAGCCTATGAGGACGCCTCGGGCACGAAATATCATGCGCTGATCGGTCAGCCGATCCTGATCTATGGCGCCGACGGTCCGGCGTTGTCGCGCGCGCTGGACCGTGCGCTCGCGCGCAACGTCAAGCCGGCGGTCTATACCGAGGACATGTTCAGCACCACGCACGACGCCGCCAATCGCGAGGCGGTGAGGGCAGTAACGCGCACGGACCTCAATCTCGTCGGCATCGCCATGCGCGCCGAGCGCAAGGTGATAGACAAGGTTATCGACGGCCTCAAGTTCCACAGCTGACACGTCGACCTTCCGCGCGGCGTCATTGTGGTGTCATGATGAGGGCTGGCTTGCGCAAATTTTGTGCTGTTTGACCCCCATCAAAGGGGCGCGGGGCGACGTCGCTATTCTGCTTCACAAATGCAGAGGAGCAGACAGATGCCGAGCATGAAAGCCGCAATCGTCAAGCAATTCGGCAAGCCACTGGTGATCGAGGACGTGCCGGTGCCGCAGCCCGGTCCCGGCGAGGTTCTGGTCAAGGTCAAGGCCTGCGGCGTCTGCCACACCGATCTGCACGCCGCGTCAGGCGACTGGCCGGTGAAACCAGTTCCGCCTTTCATTCCCGGCCACGAGGTCGCTGGCACTGTCGCCGCACTCGGGCCTGGCGTGAAGAATCTAAAGGTCGGCGATGCCGTCGGCGTCGCCTGGCTGCACGATGCCTGCATGTCCTGCGAATATTGCGAGACCGGCTGGGAAACGCTGTGCGAGCACCAGCACAACACCGGCTACAGCGTCAACGGCGGCTTCGCCGAATATGTCATCGCTTCCGCCGCCTTTGCCGCAAAGCTGCCAGCGGCGGTCGATTTCGCCGCCATCGCGCCGATCCTGTGCGCCGGCGTCACCACCTACAAGGGGTTGAAGGAGACCGAGGCTCGGCCCGGCGAATGGGTGGTGATCTCAGGCGTTGGCGGGCTCGGCCATGTCGCGATCCAATACGCCAAGGCGATGGGGCTCAAGGTCGTGGCCGTCGACATCGCCGAGGACAAGCTGGAGCTGGCGCGCGAGGCCGGCGCCGATCTCGCGATCAACGCCCTCGTGGCCGGCGCGGTAGACAAGGTTCTTGCGGCAACCGGCGGCGGGGCTCACGGCGTGCTGGTGACGGCGGTCTCGACCGCTGCGTTCGCCCAGGCGCTGAAGATGGTGCGCCGGAAGGGCACCGTCAGTCTCGTCGGCCTGCCGCCGGGCGAATTCCCGACGCCGATCTTCGACGTCGTGCTCAAGCGCATCACGGTGCGCGGCTCGATCGTTGGTACGAGGCGCGATCTCGACGAGGCCGTCGCATTCGCTGCCGACGGCAAGGTCAAGGCCGAAGTGACGAAGGTGCCGCTCGCGCAAATCAACGAGGTCTTCGACCGGATGAAGGCCGGCAAGATCGATGGCCGCATGGTGCTGGATTTCGGCTAGCGTTTCATCCAGGGGGCATGCCTTCGAACTTCGTCAGGCTGGGGTCGATCTGATCCCAGTCATGACCGCGCGCGGCGAAGGTGACGGCCTGCGGCTTGTAGCGGGCGGGCTCGTCGAGGCTCGCAGCGCGGATGGTGAAGACGTCGGGCTGCGCTGCGAAGGTCATGTACACAGGCACGCCGCATTGCGTGCAGAAGCCGCGCGTCTTCACGTTGCCGCTGTCGGCGACCATGTCCCAATGCTTCGCCTCGCCGGTTAGCGTGACGCCGGCCCGCGCGAACGTCGCGTACGAGCCATGCGCGCTGCCGCTTTCGCGTTGGCAGTCCCGGCACTGGCAGTGATTGCTGAACAGGGGCTCGCCGACAATCGAATAGCGGATCGCGCCGCAGGCGCAGCCGCCGGTATAGGGCTTGTCCATTGCGGCCTCCTTATTTGTCTTCGCCGGAGATGGCATCGAGCCGCTGCAACACCTTGACCCAACCGTCGCTCATGTTGCGATAAGCCGTGTCGTTCGTCGGCGTCACGAAGCCGGAGTGCACCACGCGCACGCGCGTTCCTGCTTCGACCGGCGTGAGCGACCAGGTGACGACGGTGTCGAGCGCTGAACCGTAACCGGTATTGCTCTCGTCACCCCCCTTCCAAGCGTAGGCGAAGCGCTGGTTCGGAACGACCTCCAGAACGCGGCAATGGATCGTGCCGTCCCACGCGCCGGCGGGATTGGTCTTGAACGTGAAGGCGTTGCCTTCGACCGCTTCGAAGCCGGTCGGCGGCATCAGCCAGCGCGCAATGAGTTGGGCGTTGGTCAGCGCCTTCCAGATCGTCGCGACGGCGTGAGGGAAGACCTCGTCGAGGACGATGTCTTGAGTTTGGACTTTGGAAGCAACTGCACTCACGGATCGATCTCCTTCAAGAGGTCACGCAGGTTTTCGAAACGCTCGCGCCAGAACACGCCGTAATGGTCCATCCAGGTGACCAGGGGCTCGAGCCCTTGCGGCGCGGCGCGGTAATAGACATTGCGGCCCTCGGCACGCTCGGCGACGAGGCCCGCCTGCTTCAGGGATTTCAGGTGCTGCGAGATCGCGCCCTGGGTGACGCCGCTACCGCGGGTGAGCTCGGCGACGCTGATCTCCTTGCTCTCGAAGACGCGCTCGAACACGGCGCGCCGGGTCGGGTCGGCGAGGGCGCGCATCACGGTGGTGATGGGATTTGGGGCGGCATCAATCATGGTTATTCGATTAGCGAATACTAATGCATTAGTCAATGCTAATCATTTAGCAGGGTGCATCTACGTCAGCGCGGCTGGCTTGACTATGACTGACTAGTCAGTCATAAATTCCGGATGAAAAGGAAGCCGACCAGAGTCGCCAAGCCGTCTGCAGAAGGCGGGGGCGATGCCTCCGCAGCCCCCGGAGAGGTGCCTGTGTCGAACCGGGCTACGCGCGCGCAGGAGCGGCGGGCGGCGATCGTGGAGGCGGCGATGGAGGAATTCATCGCCCGCGGCTTTGCCGCAACGCGCCTCGACGACATCGCCAAACGTGCCGGTGTCGCCAAGGGCACGATCTACCTGCACTTCAAGGACAAGGAATCGATGTTCGAGGAGCTGGTGCGCATCGTGATCGTGCCGGTCGTGGCGCGGCTGACCGCGCTGCCGCCGCCGACGGGCTCTGTGCGCGACCTCATCGAGGCCTTTGCCAGCAACTTCCTGAAAGAGGTCATCGGAACCAGGCGCGGCGATCTGGTTCGCCTGATCGTGGCGGAGGGGCCGCGCTTTCCAGCCGTCGCCGACTTCTACTACCGCGAAGTGGTCTCGCGCGGTATCGCCGCCATGCGCGGGCTGATCGAGCTCGGCATCGCCCGCGGCGAGATCCGCCAAAAGGACCTCGCGCGCTATCCGCAGATCCTGGTCGCGCCCGCGATGATCGCGGTGATCTGGCAGAGCCTGTTTGCGCGGCATGCGCCGCTCGACGCGCAGGAGATGCTGCGCGTCCATCTCGATTTGATTTTTGGCGAACGGAGGACGACATGAGGTCGTCGCAAGCAATTTTCAGATTGGCATTGGTCGTTGCGCTCGCAACCGGCCTTGCCGGGTGCAAGGAGAAGCGCGATCCTGGCTTCCAGGGCTGGGTCGAGGCCGACATGATCTTCGTCAGCCCGGACGAAGCCGGCCGGGTGACGAAGCTCAATGTCCGCGAGGGCGACGAGGTCAAGGTAGGCGATCACCTCTACTCCGTCGACGACGATCTCCAGCTTGCCGATCTCAACCAGAACAAGGCGACGCTCGCCAACGCACAGCAGACCTATGATCGGGCGGCCTCGCTGAACAAGACCGGCTCGGGCACGCAAGCCAATCTCGATTCCGCGGTGTCATCCTTGCGCGTCGCGGAGGCGCGGCTGGCGACCTCGGAGACGCGGATGGCGCGGCGCAAGGGGTTTGCGCCTGTTGCCGGCACCATCCAGCAGATCTACTTCCGCGAGGGCGAGATGGTGGCGGCGCAACGGCCGGTGCTGTCGATCATGCCGCCCGGCAACATGAAGCTGCGCTTCTTCGTGCCGGAGACCGCGCTGCCGAAGCTCGCGATCGGCGATACGGTGCGTATCTCTTGCGACAATTGCGCGGCCGACCTCACCGCAAAGATCTACTTCATTGCGACCTCGGCCGAATACACCCCGCCTGTCATCTACAGCCTCGATGAGCGCAACAAGCTGGTCTATTTGGTCCAGGCGCGGCCATCGCGGCCCGACGCGCTGCGGGTCGGACAGCCGATCGACGTCTATCTCAATCCCAAAACCCCGGTGGCGGACAAGCGATGAGCGGCGGCAACGGCATCGCGATCGACGTCAAGGGCCTGACCAAGTCGTTCGGGGGCCGCGAGGTCGTGCACGATCTCTCGATGCAGGTGAAGCGCGGTTCGATTTACGGCTTCCTCGGGCCCAACGGCTCGGGCAAGACCACGACCATCCGCATCCTCTGTGGGCTGCTCACGCCGGACAGTGGCGAGGGCACCTGCCTCGGCTACGACATCCGGCGCGATGCCGAAAAGATCAAGCGCCAGGTCGGCTATATGACCCAGCGCTTCAGCCTGTACCAGGATCTCTCCGTGCGCGAGAACCTCGAATTCGTGGCGCGGCTCTATGGTCTGGCCGATGCGCGAGGTGCCGCGCGCGGCATGATCAAGCGGCTCGGGCTCTCCGGGCGCGAGGAGCAGCTTGCGGGCGAGCTCTCCGGCGGCTGGAAGCAGCGACTGGCGCTCGGAGCCTGCACGCTGCCCAATCCGCAACTCCTGCTGCTCGACGAGCCCACCGCCGGCGTCGATCCCAAGGCGCGGCGCGACTTCTGGAATGAGATCCACGCGCTCGCCGCCGAGGGCCTCACCGTGCTGGTCTCGACTCATTACATGGACGAAGCCGAGCGCTGCCACGAGATCGCCTACATCGCGTACGGCCATCTGCTGACGCACGGCACGGTGGAGGAGGTGATCGCCAAATCTGCGCTCACGACCTACACTGTGACGGGCGAGGATCTGAACGAGCTCGCGGCCGAGCTTACCGGCAAGTCCGGGATCGACATGGTGGCGCCGTTCGGCACCTCGCTGCACGTGTCCGGCCGCGACGCCACGGCGCTCGAAGCCAGCATCGCGCCTTGGCGCGAAAAGAGCGGTCTGCATTGGCAGAAGTCGTCGCCATCGCTGGAAGACGTGTTCATCGAGCTGATGGGTCGCTCCAGGGACAATTTCCAATGAGTGCTGTGGATCATCCCGCACCACGCCACGAAATCCGGGAACGCTTCGGCTTCCTGCGGCGCTCTTATGCGATGCTGGTCAAGGAGTTCATCCAGCTCAAGCGAGATCGCGTGTCCTTCGCGATGATCGTGATGCTGCCGGTGATGCAGCTCATGCTGTTCGGCTATGCCATCAACACCACGCCGCACCATCTGCCGAGCGCCGTGTTGCTCCAGGAGGACTCTGATCTTGCCCGTTCGGTCCTGAAAGCTCTCGAGAATACGGCCTATTTCCGCTTCCTCTATGAGGTGCACGACGTCGACGATTTCGACAACCTGCTGAAATCCGGCAAGGTGCTATTCGGCGTCGAGATCCCGCGCGGCTTCGAGCGCGCGGTGCGGCGCGGCGACAGGCCGGCGCTGCTGGTGG
>NZ_JALBHA010000212.1:0-9738 GCF_023006445.1 Bradyrhizobium sp. SHOUNA76 | reverse complement strand
TGCCGTCGCGAACCAGCGCGATGGCGCCGTTCGCGGCGACGATGCGCGAGCCGTAGCGCTGTGCGAAGGCGGAGAGGAGGGCGGTCCGGTCGAAACCTGTGGCCCGCCGGTCCCGCATACGAAGCGCATCGAGCGTTGCGGATGACGATGGCGGCGCTTCGGCTCGCGCAGGCTTTACCAGCTTCAGGCGGCGCAATTGCAGCGTCGGCGTGAACCCCAATGGCCCGTAGACGGCAGCGCCGTCGGGCGTGGCGTCAAGCCAGCTCGTCAGGCCGTTCTGACGCGCCGTCTCCAGGCAGGCATCGACGAGACGCGTTGCCAGGCCACGGCGGCGATGCGGGCCTGATACCAGCACCATGCTGATCCAGGCGTTGTTGCCGGAATAGGGCAGCAGGGCTGCGGTGGCGACAAGTCGCGCACCGTCACGAATGCCGAACACCACGCCTTCACGCAGGAAGACGCGCCAATCGTCCGCGGTCTGGTTCCAGTGCGCCTCCGTCGACAGTACCAGCCCGGCCAGCGCGTCGTCGACGCCGAGCTTGAGGATGGGCGGGGCGTCAGTAGCGGCCATCGCGCACCTCGTATTTGGTGGGCTTGCCGAGGCTCGGCATCGCGCGCGAGACCCAATCCGCGGTCCAGGCGATCAGCTGATCGGTGTCGACGACCGGAAGGCCGAACAGCTCGACCGCCTTAGACGTGTCGGTCAGCCACGCCGTCGGCTCCTCCTTGCCGGTCAGCATCGGCGCGCGGCCGAACCTCGCGCCGAATTTTTCGGCGAGACCGCGCACAGCGAGGATCTCGTGACCGCTGACATTGATCGGCGAGGTCGGGGTGGTGCAATGGGCGAGGCAACGCAGCGCCTGCGCGGACGCATCGCCCTGCCAGATGAAATTGACATGGCCCAGGCTGACGTCGATCGGCGTGCCCGTGAGCACTTTTGTGGCGATGTCGTGCAGCACGCCATAACGCATGTCGATCGCGTAATTGAGACGGAACAGCCGCCCCGGCGTTCCGAACTTATGCGAGAAATACTCGAACATCCGCTCGCGACCGACGCAGGATTGCGCGTACTCGCCGGGCGGGTTCGGCGCCATGTCCTCGGTCGAGCCTTTGCCGTCGACAGGGACGAAGGGATAGATGCAGCCGGTCGAGAACGCCACGATGCGCGAGGACGGGAAGGCCTGGGCCACCAGAGCGGGCACGTGCGCATTCATCGCCCAGGTCAGCGACAGATCGCCCTCGGCGCCGAATTTTCTACCGGCCATGAAGACGATGTTCGGCGCTTTCGGCAGCGATTGGATCGCGCGCTCGTCCATCAGGTCGCAATTGATGGTTTCGACCCCACGCGCGTGCAGCCAGTCCTTCACGCCGGCGTCGCTGAAGCGGGCCACGCCGATGATCCGGCGATCCGGCGCGGCGGCCTTCGCCAACCCTGCCAGCGTCGGGCCCATCTTGCCGGCGACGCCGAGGATCATGATGTCGCCGTCGACCTTGGCGAGGTCGTCGATCAGCGCCTGGCTCGGCCGGCACAGGAGATCGTCGAGCGCAGCGATATCGGGGATGGTCTTCGGCAGCGTCTGGTGTGTGAGCAGCATGGATTTGGTCCTTAGGTCTGCCGTTGTCAGGTCTGTCGTTGTCAGGTCTGTCTTGCGTCGCCGACCACGAACATGCGTTCGAGGGCGAGCACCAGGCCGTAGAGAGCGACGCCCAGCAGCGTGAGCAGCACGACCGCCATCACCATCGCGGGCGTGTCGAGCGAAGACTGCACCTGGATCATGAGGTAGCCGAGCCCGCGCTCGGAGGCGATGAACTCGCCGACGATGGCGCCGGCGACCGCCAGGATGGCGCCGACCTTCATGCCGGAGAAGATGTAGGGCAGCGATCCCGGCAGCTGGATCTTGCGGAACAGCGTCCAGCGCGAGCCGCGCAGCGATTTGACGAGATCAAGCAGGTCAGGTTCGACCTCGCGCAAGCCCCGCGCGGTGGTGAGCAGGATCGGAAAGAAGCAGATGCTGAAGGCGATCAGGATGTTCGGCACGATGCCGTAGGAGAACCAGACGATGAAGAGCGGGCCAAGCGCGACCTTCGGGATCATGTTCAGCGTCACGAACAGCGGCAGCAGCACGAGGCTGAGCAGCGGCGCCCAGCTGAAGATCACCGCGAGCGCGACGCCGACGAAGGCGCCGAGCGCGAAGCCGCCGAGGATCTCGAGCGCCGTCACCAGCGTGTTGCTGCCCCAGGCATAGCCTGCGGTTCCCAGCGTTTGCACCGTCGCGAGCGGCGAGGGCAGGATGAATTTCGGCACGTGGAAGGCATCGACCGCGACCTGCCAGAGCACGAGCACGGCGAGGTGCACGATCAGGATGATCGCAAAGCTACGCGAGGCGCGTGCGCTGTCTCCTGCCACCGATTGCTCCCTGTTGGCGCGGCGACGATGCCGCAAGTCGCAAGCCTAACCGCCCTCAGGGCAAGTTTCAACCAATTGGTTGATTATGGCCGGAGCGACTGCAACACCAGATCGGCGACGTGCCGGCGGCGGGCGCGGCGCTGGGCGCGGCTCGACAGGTCCTTCCCGAAGATCGCCGACAGCGTCGGCGTGTTGGAGAAGAAGAAATAGCTGAGACCTGCAATGGAGATATAGAGTTGGACCGGATCGATCCCCTTGCGGAACACGCCCGCGCGCACCCCCTCGTTGAGGATGTGGGAGACGCTCTTGACCAGCGGGGAATGCATCGCCTCCAGCCGGGTCGAGCCGCGGACGTGGCGCGCGCCGCCGCGGTTCTCGTCGTTCAACAGCACGATGAAATCAGGGTTTGCGGCCAGATGGTCGAACGAGGCTTCGATCAGCCTGCGGATAGCCTTCTCCGGCGGCAGGCCTTCGAGATTGAGCTTCCGCTCCTGCTCGCGGATGTCCTCATAGACCCATTCGAGCACGGCGAGGTAGAGCGCGTCCTTGTCGCCGAAATAGTGGTAGACGAGCTGCTTGTTGACGCCGGCGCGCTCGGCAATCTCGTCGACGCGGGCGCCGGCAAAGCCGTGGCGGGCGAATTCCAGGCGCGCCGCGGTCAGCAGCTTCTTGCGGGTGGCGACGGGATCGCGGCGCTGCGGCACGGTGTCGCCAGATCGTTTTGCGGGCATTTTCAACCAAACAGTTGACAAGTGGAGGGCGGGCTTGTTGCATTGGTATCCTCACAAGGGGAGAGCGACAAGCCGGGTCGCTGGCATGAGGAGAGATGCGATGAAGCGTTTGCAGGCGGCTGTTGTTGCCCTGGTGCTCGGTTCGCCGGCGGTGCCGGCGTGCGCGGGCGAAGCGGTGAACCTGATCCTCAACTGGACGCCGACGGCCGATCACTCGCCGTATTATTACGCCAAGGCGCAGGGCTGGTACGAGAAGGCGGGCATCGACCTCACCATCGAGACCGGCAAGGGCTCCGGCGTCTCCGCCGCCAAGGTCGGCTCCGGCGGCTCGCCGTTCGGCGTCGCCGATCTCGCCACCATGCTGGTGGCCAAGAGCAAGGGCGCCGACACGGTCGCCGTGATGAGCGTCTATGCCAATACCGGCCAGACCTTCTACTGGCTGAAGAGCCACGGCGTGAACGGTGTGAAGGATTTTGCCGGCCACAAGATCGGCAATCCACCCGGCGATGCCTCGCGCGTGATGTGGCCGGCCTTCGCCAAGGCCGCGGGGCTTGCGCCCGACTCCGTCGGCTTCGTCAATGTCGGACCGACCGCGAAGATCGCGGCACTGAAGAGCCACACCGTCGACATCATCAGCGACTTCTACAACGAGCACGATCTGAAGGTGATCGAGTTCGGGCCCGACCTCGGCTACGTCAACTGGAAGGACATCGGCCTCAATCCTTACGGCAATTCGCTGATCGTCAACGGCGCTTACTTGCAGAAGAATCCGAAGGTGGTCGAAGACTTCGTACGCGTCACGCAGAAAGCCTTTGCGGCCTGCGTCGCCGACGCCACGCCGTGCCTGAAGGCGCTGCTCGACCAGGTCTCCGGTCACGACAAGGAGAACCAGGAGCGCCAATGGGAGCGCATCAAGTTCCTGATGACGGACGAGTTCACCACCACCAAGGGTCTCGGCTGGATCGACGGCGAGCGGATGAAGAAGGATTACGAGCTGGTGCAGACCTATCTCGGCATGGAGAAACCGTTTGACGTCTCGACAGCGTTCACGACGAAGATGCTCGACCCCGCCATCAAGATGGATGCGAGCAAGGTGAGGAAGTAGGGGGCTGCTCTCTCCTCGTCATTGCGAGCGCAGCGACGCAATCCTGAGTCTCCCCGCGGAGGCAACCCGGATTGCTTCGCTGCGCTCGCAATGACATTGTTGGTGCCGCGGGCGCCAATCCGTCATCGTCACCCTCCGCGCAATGGCAAAGCCGTTGTCGCTCGGGGTGGCCGCTTCTTCAGCGGCCCTCGAAGGGCGACGGCCGGCTCGCACCTCGGCGGTGCATCCTTTGAGGCTCCCCGTCCGGTGCTTTGCACCGGACGCCTCGCGCCACCAGCGACAATGGCTTCACCATTGCGCGGGGATGAGGGTGGGGGGCGAGCCCGCCGCTAGAGCCTGTTTGCCAGCCCGGCCAACCCATCCCTCCCCACGTAACCCACGGGAAAATTAACCGGCCGTTAACCATATCCGCCGCATCGTTAACCATTCAATAACAGGGAACGAGTCGGCCGCCATGGAGGCTGCAGTCAAACCTCAACGCCAAATGGTGCGCCTGCGCGGGCGCTCCTACGTGGCCTTCGTGTTCACGCCGACGGTTCCGGTGCAGGACTGGCTGCACGAGATCGACGCCACCATCGCGCGCTCGCCGGGCTTCTTTGCCGGCCGGCCCGTGGTGATCGACCTGTCCTCGGTCGATCTGAGTCAGTCCGGCATCGGCCATCTGCTCACCAGCCTGCAGGACCGCAACATTCGCGTGCTCGGGATCGAGGGCGTGGAGGAGGGGCGGCTGACGCCGTCCATGCCGCCGCTGCTCTCGGGCGGGCGGAGCTGCGTGGTCGAGCCGAGCGCGCCCAAGAAGGCCGATGCGAAGACCGAGGCAAAACCGACCTCGCTGTTGCTCGATAGCCCCGTGCGCTCGGGCCAGACCGTGATCTTCCCGGAAGGCGACGTCACCATTCTGGGCTCGGTCGGCTCCGGTGCGGAGGTCGTTGCCGGCGGCTCCATCCACATCTACGGCGCGCTGCGTGGCCGCGCCATGGCGGGCGTGAACGGTCACACCAGCGCACGCATCTATTGCCAGAAGATCGAGGCCGAACTGCTTGCGATCGATGGCTTTTACCAGACTGCGGACGACATCGACGCCGCCTTGCGCGGTAAGCCGGCGCAGGCCTGGCTGCAGGGGAATACCATGCGAATTACAGCACTGAACTGACCAGCAAAGGAGACATTTCAGATGAGTAAGGTACTGGTCGTGACATCAGGCAAGGGCGGGGTCGGCAAGACCACGACGACCGCCGCGCTGGGGGCTGCGTTGGCGCAGCGCGGCGACAAGGTCGTCGTCGTCGATTTCGACGTCGGCCTGCGCAACCTCGACCTCGTCATGGGGGCTGAACGCCGCGTCGTGTTCGACCTCATCAACGTGGTGCAGGGCGTCGCAAAGCTGCCGCAGGCGCTGATCCGCGACAAGCGGCTGGAAAATCTCTGGCTGCTGCCGGCCTCGCAAACCCGCGACAAGGACGCGTTGACGGAAGAGGGCGTTGGCAAGGTCATCGACGATCTGCGCGGCCGCTTCGACTGGGTGATCTGCGACAGCCCGGCCGGCATCGAGCGCGGCGCCTCCATGGCGATGCGCTTTGCCGACGAGGCCGTGATCGTCACCAATCCGGAAGTCTCCTCGGTGCGCGATTCCGACCGCATCATCGGCATGCTCGATTCCAAGACGGTGCGGGCCGAGAAGGGCGAGCGCGTCGAGAAGCACATTCTCATCACCCGCTACGATGCCTCGCGCGCCGCGCGCGGCGAGATGCTGACCATCGACGACATCCTCGAGATCCTTGCCACGCCCTTGCTCGGCATCATCCCCGAGAGCCAGGACGTATTGAAGGCTTCCAACGTCGGCACGCCGGTGACGCTGTCGAATGCGGACGGCGCACCCGCACGGGCCTATATGGACGCGGCGCGGCGGCTGTGCGGCGACACCGTGCCGATGCAGGTTCCGGCCGAGCGCAAGCGCTTCATGGATCGTCTGCTGCGACGGAGGGCTGCATGAGCATGGGTCTGCTTCGACTTCTCCGCGGCAAGAAGGCCTCTGCACCCGTTGCACGCGAACGGTTGCAGATCCTGCTTGCGCATGAACGCGGCATGCGCGGCCAGCCCGACCTGCTCGGCGTGCTGCGCGAGGAAATTCTCGCCGTCGTGTCCAAGCATGTCACGCTGGATCCGACCAAGGTCATCGTCCGGCTCGAGCGCGGTGACGAGGTGTCGACCCTCGAGGTCGATATCGAGGTGCCCAACGATTTGGAGCGCAAGCGCGTGGCGGTCGCGTAGGGGACGCGACCGACGACGACCCATTTGGGGTGGGTGAGAAGGCGGTCCGCTGGGCATAGCGGGCCGCCTTTGTCGTTCATGTCACTCTCGTTCCCGGGCTTGCCGATGTGATCGACGACGGGCGGAACGGGACTTGCGGCGAAATCGTTGTCGAAGACCGCGGAGAGCCGAGCCACGTCCCGCGGTTTCGTTAGACGGAGAGCGTCCATGATGTCCGAGGTCCAGATTCATACCGTTGCGCGGCAGATGCTCGAACAGCACGGTTTTGCTGCGATCGCGAAGGCCGCCGAGCAGGCCCAGGCCTGCGAGGGCCGCGGCGAGGGCGATGAGGCCAGGGAGTGGCGTCACATCGCCGACGCCATGAAGATCATACGTGGGCCTCACCAGAGCTGACCACCGGATAGGAAGAGCTTCAGCGTTCCTCGCGATCCGGCCCCGGTGACCGGGATCGATGCTGGGTTTGCGGCTGACCGCGCTCGCCTGTCTCCTTGCACGGGAGCTGTTCCCACGATCCGTCCGGCGCCTGCTGATAGGCGCTGCACGAAGACGATGAGGTCGTTTTGTCTTCGGCCTTTTGGGCGTCGGAATTCTTTGCCTGTGCCGGGGCGGCCAGCGCTGCGCTCACCGCGAGCACGCTGGCGACAACGAGATGCGTAATCCGCATTGGGCTTCTCCTGTGCGAAGAAGCCCGCATGCTGGCGAGGAATGTGACGATTTTTGGCCAAGCGCAGGCTCCGTCGCGGCGTGCTTAACGCCGCGACGGCCGGCTTGTTAGCCACCCTTGGCGCGGATCAGGCCGGCGAGGTTGGTCTTCTGGGCCTCGCACCAATTGGGCATGCCGAGGCGGCGCTGGTTGAGATCGGTCGCCTGGGTGGCCACCGCGACCTCGGCCATCAAATCGTCGTCCTGCTTCTCGCCCATCTTGCCGCCGGTGTGCATCCAGGCAATCGCCTTGCGCACCTTCTCGGTGGTGCCTTGGGGCAGGTGCATCTGCTCCGCCTTCTGCACCAGGTCCTGGTAGGCGACGTCCGTGCCTGGGCATTCGACCTTGGCGGCGAAGGCCTGCAGGACCAGCGTGACGTAGGTCGAGCGTGGGTGGTCCTCGGCCTGGGCCGGAGCGGCGATCAGCAACAGGCCGGCGATCAGCAAACCGTAGCGCATCCTTAGGTATCTCCTCCGTTTTTTTGAGAGGCTAGCGTCCAGCGGGCCGCTCGGCAATGGTGCTGGGGCGAATTTGTCGCTTCCCACTGCGGTGCGCTATCGTCGCCCGAAATCCGGCCGCGGAGAGCGACATGAGCCTGTTTAGCACGCCGTTCGATCCAGCCCGTGACACAGCACTCGTCACCGGCGCGGGCAACGGCATCGGCCGCGCGATCGCGCAGGCCCTGGTTGGCGAGGGCGTCCGGACCGTGTTCGCCGATGTGAACGCCGAGCGGGTGACCGCCGCGATCAGCGCCAGCGCGAAGCCTGAACTGGCGGTGCCATGGGTCGGCGATCTCGCCGAGTTGGATGCGTGCGACGCACTGCTTGCCGCCGCGGACGCAGCGTTGGGCGAGATCACGCATTTGGTCCACAGCGCATCGCCGCCGCGGCGGGAGGCCGATCATGCGCTCGCGGTCGATCGCAGGGTCTGGCAGCAGATGCATGCCGTCAATCTCGATGCCGGCTTTCACCTGGCGCGCGAGCTCGCAAAGCGGCTGATCGCAGCGAAGCGGCCGGGCTCGTTCCTGTTTCTCACCTCGCTGCATGCGGGCACGCCGCGCAACCTGCCGCACTATTCTACGGCGAAGGCGGGGATGGCGATGCTGGTGAAGGAGCTGGCCAAAACGTTTGGCCGCTATGGCATCCGCGTCAACGCGCTGGTGCCCGGCGCGATCGCGGCCGGCGGGTTCGTTGCGGATCCTGCGCTGGCGCGACACATTCCGCTCGGGCGTCTCGGCGAGGCCAACGACCTCGCACCGATGGCGCTCACGGTGCTGTCGAACAAGCTCTCCGGTTACGTCACCGGTGCGGCCTTCGTCGTCGACGGTGGATTGTCGCTGACGAACTGGTTCGAGCCGCCGTCCTTTGATGAATAGTCAGCGTCGCCAGGCCGGCACCGGATCGAGCGGTGTCCGATAGAGCTCGTTGTCGTCGCGATCGGTGACGCGCACCGCGCAGCCTTTCTGTTGCAGCTCCGGCTTGACCTGCGACAGCTCGGTCGCCAGTTGATCGGCGCGATCGGAGGCGACCTCGATATCTTCGAGAATGATTCCGCCCTGGTTCCTGAACTCTTCACCAACCACAAGATCGAAAGAGTAGTAAGGCATCCGAATTCCCCGATGTGAGGAGCTGAGCTTCGGTGGAAGTCTCAGCGCATGTCAGATGGTACCACTGAGTCGATACCTGGCGCATGAACGGCCGCGCAATCTCTGTGCTTATGGCGCAGAAATGATGTGCAGCATGTGGGAGCATTAACATTTAATTAAATATGTCGGCATGATCATGAGGGCATGGAATTGCAGCAGAACCGGGCTCCGGGAACCGGCAGCTGCAAGAGAAGGCCGCCGGCATAGATCCCGACGGCCTTTTCTCTTGAGCGCAAGATGACCCGCGCGCCGCTTTCCGTAATTGCCCGGACTCAACGTGTGGCATCGACTCGGACAGCGTACGCGACGTCGTAGCAGCGCACCGCGTTGTTGCGAGTCCGGTGCTAGCGCAACGGCATCGGCGGACGCACGATTGGTCCGTCGTCATCGGCAACGGCTTGAGTCGTGGTGACAGGTGCGGCCTGTGGCGGCGGCATCGCGGCAGCCTGCGAGGGCGGCGGCGGAGGTGCGAGCGGCGCAGGCGAATAAGCCGGCATGTAAGTGTGCGACACGGCCGGTTTCGGTTTGCGAACCGGGGCCGGTGACGGAGCGCGTGGCGGGACCGCAGCAGTGCGTGCGCGCGGATCGACAGGCTTGACCTCAGCTGTTGGCTTCGGCGCGGGCGGCTTCGCCATCTCGCGCGCCATCTGCTCCTGTCCGGCCTTCAACTCGGCGATGTTGGCCTTGAGTTGCTCGATCTGCTGTGTCATCGCGGCGAGGTCGCGCGTCATCGATTGCACCGACTGTACGGCATCGGACGACGGTGTTGCCGCAGGCGCGGCGGCTGCAACCTGGGTCGCAGGCGGCGCTACAGGTTGATCGGCCGTTTGATCGACCGCTGCTTGTACCGCAGGCGGGGCAGCTTGCTCCACGGGCGCT
>NZ_JALBHA010000211.1:0-9755 GCF_023006445.1 Bradyrhizobium sp. SHOUNA76 | reverse complement strand
AGGCCGATCACCTGCAGGAGCTGGGTCGCGACGCCGGCGAAGACGATGCGGAGCGCAGTAGCGGCGGCGATGCCGACGATGATGGCACGGCGACGCTGCTCGGCCGGCAACCCCGCCGCGGCGAGACCGATGACGACGGCGTTGTCGCCGGCGAGCACAAGGTCGATCAGGATGACCTGAACCAGCGCGGTCAGGGCGTCGGAGGTGATGAATTCAGTCATGATTGATCATTTTTCGGTGCAGACGGCTCGAGCCATTGCGGCTTCTTCCGCTCGATCCAATCCAGGACCTTCGAACGTGAGGAGCGCAGCGCAGGCACGTCCTCGGCAAGCAGCGCGAGGCCGAGCGGCAGCATCCAGACGCCGAGAATCGGCAAGAAGGAAAGCACGCCGCCGACGATCAGCAGCGTGCCCGAGGGGATTCTCACCCAGCGACTGGACGGCTTGAGCAGATAGGTGAAGGTGTCGCCCATGCGCGGCGGCAGGCGGTGGACGAGCTTGTCGAGGCGCGGGTCACCGCCGGCCATCTGGCCGGTGGTGCCCTCGGTTTTCGTCGCGCGCTCGTCCGAAACTGTGCTCATGCTTACTCCTTCAAGGCGGCCTGCCGTTCGGCGCCCGCTTCACTCGGCACGACCGGCTTCGCGCGCGGCAGCACCAGCGTCAGCAAGCGCAACAATTTGATCGCCTGCACTTCATGGGGATGGACGTCCTGATCCGCCGCAGCAACGCGCTCCGACAGCTCCATCAGATGGGACGAGAGCGGCAGATTCGAAACCGGCCGAAGCGTGTCGATCACGACATTGGCAAAGTCCGGCTCCTCGAGCCGTTCGGCGAGTTCATCGAATATCGCATAGAGTCGTTCATCCGGAATGTGCGGCGCCAGCTTGCGATCCCTGATGAAACGGATCACCTCGTCGCGCTCGACCGGCGAAACGCGCCGGTCGGCAACTGCAACCAGCGCCCCGACGATCACCAACGCGACCGCGGCCTGTTCGTTCAGGCTGGACGGTTCCGTAATCTCGATCTCGATCGGATTTGAGGATTTGACGGCAGACATCGTTGCTCCCTTAACTTGCGAAATGGCCGCACGGAGCTGCGATGGGGACGAATGGTCGGAGAGAACGAACAGGGGCCCGACGATCGGCCAATCCATCGCATTCGCGCGGGACAGGTCATCCGACATCACGAGGTTTGCCGACATCGTCGGCGTCCTCGCCAGAGGGGCCCGGATTCTTGTTCGCTCCAGAAATAGAGGTGGGTCTGTCGGAATCAAGGCGGCACGACTGCGACCAGCCGCCGCATCGGTTCCATGTTGGCGAGTTTGGTTAAGCAGTCGTGCGAGGCTCGACCAGATGCGCCCGCGACGGCGCAGGATCGAACCGATCGCCGAAATATTGCGTCTCGTGCGCCACCAATCCGTCGCGGAATTCCATGATGCTCACAACATACGACGGCACCCCGTCATAGCTCAGCACGAATTCGCTCACCCAGAGACCGCCGCCGCCAACGATCCGTCGAACCGTGAAGCGTTTCTGGTTCGGCTGCACCAACCGGCTCTCCTGAATGTTCCTGCGACCGCGGATGCGCTCGCCGGACTGCGGATAATCGAGCACCGCATCGTCGCGATAGATGTCATGCTCGGCCTCGAAATCATTGGCGTCCGAGACGTCCCAATGGCGCTGAAGCGCGGCCAATATGGCTTGATCGTTCATCTCGGTCTCCGATCTCGACGTCCCGCATCTTAACACCGAAGTCGCTCTGGTCGTGATCACTGCTTCGCGCCGGGAACCACGAGGGCGGCACGTCGGTTAGAGCAACTCACGACCCATCCGCCGTCTTCAGGAACCTCATGTGCCGCTGGATCGCATACCGAGGCGAGACCACCTCGTTCGAACCTTACGTCACCGAACCCGAGCATTCTCTGGTCGCGCAGAGCATCCGCTCGCTTCAGTCGACGGCGGGCTCGAACGGTGACGGCTTTGGTCTGGGCTGGTACGGCGAGCATCCGGAACCGGGCCTTTATCGCGAGACGCGCCCGGCGTGGTCGGACGAGAACCTGCGTTATCTCTGCCGCCATCTGCGCTCGCATTTGTTCTTTGCCCATGTGCGCGCAGCCACCGGCACGGCGGTGACGCGGCAGAATTGCCATCCCTTTGCCTGCGGCCACTGGATGTTCATGCACAACGGATTCGTCGGGAGCTGGAATCGGCTGCGGCGCAAGGTCGAGGCGCTGATCCCCGATGCTTTTTATCCATCGCGGCTGGGCACGACCGATTCGGAAGCCGTGTTCCTGGCGATGATGGGGGCTGGCCTCGACGGCGACCCGCTCGGCGCGACGCGGCGCGTGCTGCAAGCCCTCGTCGGGCTGGTCAATGAAGGCCAGCTCCGCGAACGGCTGCGCTTCACCAGTGCGATCGCCAACGGCAGGGATCTCTACGCCTTCCGTGTTGCGGTCAACGACGCCGCGAACACACTCTATTTCCGCGAGGACGGCGGCCAAGTCATCGTCGTGTCCGAACCCTTCGACAAGGAATCGGACTGGACCGAAGTGCCGCCGAATCACGCGTTGATCGCGCGCGCATCCGAAAGCGTGAAGATTGTTCCCTTCGACCTTGCAATTTCCAGTGAGTGCGACGCGGAACCCGCTACTGTCAGAAGGATTATCGCCCGCAGGTAATACCTCGCCGGGTGGCCCAATGGCATTTGGTTCGGACGTTTTGAAACTGCTGCGCCTTGATTCCTCTCACGACAAGCAGCACCTCGTCATTCGCTCTGCCGGCGGCGGTGGCAAGGCGGCTGAATATTCCTTCGGCATCGAGGAGGAATACTTCCTGGCTGATCGCCGCAGCTTCGAGGTCGCGATCCAGACTCCCAACGAGCTGTTCGAATCGGCGAACTGGTCGACCGGCGGTCAGGCCATGCGCGAGATGCTGCAATCCCAGCTCGAGGTCGCCACCAACGTTCACATCGACGTCAACGACGCCCGCGAAGAGCTCCGCTTCCTGCGGCGCGAAGTCGCGAACGTCGCCGCGCAATATGGGTTCGTGATCATGGCCTGTGGCACGCATCCGACAGCGGTCTGGCGTATGTCGCAGCCGAGCCCGAAGCCGCGCTATGAGGAGATGATCGAGGATCTGCGCAGCATCGGCCATCGCAACATGATGTGCGGCATGCATGTGCATGTCCAGTTGCCCGATCCCGAGAAGCGCATGGCGGTGATGCGAGCGATGCTGCCGCATCTGCCGCTGTTCATCGCGCTGTCGGCATCCTCCCCGTTCTGGAATTCGCACAAGACCGGGCTGAAGGGCTACCGGCTCGCCGCCTATTCCGAGCTGCCGCGCACCGGCCTGCCGGAATTGTTCGAGAGCAGGCAGGACTACGACGAATATGTCGGCGCTTTGCAGCGCTCCGGCGTGATACCCGACGAGAGCCACATCTGGTGGGCGATGCGTCCTTCGATGCGGCACCCGACACTCGAGCTTCGTGCGCCCGACACCTGCACCTTGGTCGAGGACGCCGTCGCGATCGCTTCGCTCTATCGCTGCCTGACGCGCCACCTCCATCTGCGACCTCATTTGTCGAAGGAGGTCACGGTGGTCGAACGCGCAATTGCGGTGGAGAATAAATGGCGCGCCCAGCGCTACGGAACCGATTGCATCTTTGCCTCCAAAGACGGACCGGTCACGATTTCGGAGATGCTGTCCCGGATCATCGACGACACCGCCGAGGATGCGGACGCACTAGGCTGCGCCGCCGAGATCGAGCACTGCCGGACCGTTGTGGATCGCGGCAGCTCGGCGGAATTCCAGCTTCGCGCCTATCGCGAAAACGGCGACGACATCGCAGCCGTGTCACGATGGATCGCTACATCAACGATCTCAGGAACGAGCGCGCCCATCGGGCGCGGTGCCCCGGCGCCGTCATAGCGCCCGCGCAAGCTTCGCGAACGAGAACGTCATTTCTGGATTTGATACCCCATAGAGGAATGCATGACTGACATCGCCTGGTGCGCCGGTTGCGGCCACAGCCTGGTCCCGATCCTGTCCGAGAACCGCCGCGCGCGGCCGAATTGCTTCTGGTGCGAGGGCGTCGACGCGCGGACCATGGACATGGCAAAGTGGGCGGACAGCCCGGCCGGCAAGCCGGATCGGGCCGCGCCTCACGCTTTTGATTGAGGCGCCCTCCCCGTCAAACCCGCGCCACCACACGCGGACGGAACACGGATTCGGCGGTAAGCGCCGCGACCGGTTTTCGCGTTGGCCGCCGCCGCGGGATGAAGAAACTGTTCACGAGGATCGGCTCGTGATCGCCGAGCGCAGTCCGCTCCTTCGCGAGCAGGCTCATGACCTGGCGCATCTTCATGACCTCCTGCGCCACGAAGCTGCAGTCCTCATCACGGTTGATCTGCTCATGCATGATTGCTTCAGCTTCGCGCATGCTGACGCGGAGCGCTCTGATGGTTCTGCGGATTTCGTTGATGCGGTTGTCCATGGCTGCCTCCGTCTCGGTCGCAGCATAAGAACAAAGCATGAACACTTTGTCAATCGCATCCGGGCCGGGACGCGACGTTATCGTTAAATCCCGAAGGCGCCGGACCGATCGGGCACCGCCGCCGCTGCACGCCCGCTGGCGAGGCTTGCCGACAAATTAGACAGCTCCCGTCGCTGCCCCCTGAGCCGAGCGTCCCTGGCACGCGTCCGACGATCACAACAAGCCGTCGATCTAACCTCCCGTGCAGCCACCGGATTTTTTCTGAACCGTTGCGCCCGCATCGCGGCGCCAGCCCCGCCTGCCGCTTCGCAGACCAACTGGCCCAGAATTCGCAATGACGTTGTCAGCGAGGCAACGAGGCGGAGCGGAGAACGTCATGAACGTGCATGCTGCGGGCGATCTCAAGACGACCGGCCTCACCCATCCGAATGGCGCGCCGCTTCGCCTCAACACCCAGGACTTCGTCGCAATCGATCGCGACCGGAATGCGACGTTCGAGGCGACGTATCGCCCGCAAGCACTCTACAATCGCGCCAACGAAGGCTTTCACGCCAACAACGAAACCTTCCTTCTCCACGAAGTCGCGACCAATCTACCGATCTACCGTCCCGACACCGGTCCCACCGACTTCCATCTGCATCTGCCACCCGGCGGCTTTCAGCTCGTGCTGGTCACCTCGGGCGCCTTCACCTTCGACTATGACGGACGCTTCTACAATGTCGGCCCCGGCGCGGTGATGCTGCAAAGCGCGATCGTGCATCGTCAGCTGTTCTACACCTGGTCAGGATTGTCGACCGAAGAGAATCTGAAGACGCCGCAGACGGTGGTGCCGGATCCGATCTCGATGGGCTATTCCGGCAAATTTCTCGAAGCCTTCATCACCGATCCCACCACCTTTCCGAATCCAACCATCGTGGGTCCCGATCAGATCGTTGAAGCTGAAACGCCGCGCGTAGCCTGGAGCCATCCGCTGCACGATCGCCCGGCCAATGCCGGCTTCTGGCTTCAGGATCCCCTGGCGCTGGATGCACTGTTCAAGCCGCTCGCGGACGGCTCGATCAAATCGGCGCTGCCGGTTTACGTGCGCGATATCGGCATCGAGGCCCCGAGCGGCCAGCTCGTGACCGGCCACATCATCGCAACCGATCCGCGCGGCCGGTCGCTTCTGCCGAAGAGCACATCGGCATCCGCGGACGCCGCCTCGTTCGCCAAGGGCGAGGTCGTGATCTATCGCGTCGTTCGCGGCACGGCCGAGTTCAAGAACAAGGCCGGCGAGACCTTCGAGCTCGCCGCCGGCGACGTCGTGACCGCGGGGAAGAGCTCGATCAGCCTTGTCGCGGTCGGCGAGAACACGCAGGTGCTCCGTCTCGGCTTGCTCAAGGGCATCGACAACCTCCGCAGCTGGACACCGACGCAGCGCGATGAGATCGACGGTCTCGCCGGCCAGATCATCACGCGGAAGGACATGCGTCCCCTGCGGACCGAAGGCAAGCCGGTCGGGTATTTGTACGGTTGAATGCAGAAGGTCCCGTTGGCTATTCCGGGACCCGGCGCCCCGGAAAGGTCAGGCAGGCATTGATATCGACGGCCATCGCGTTGCGGTGTGCTTTGTTCAAGAGCGCGTCTCGCTCCGCACCGGGTTCAAGGCGCGCGGCCTGCTCGCGCAATCTCACCGCATCGGCCGCAAGACGCTCGGCAAGTGAACTCGCCTGACGGATGCGGCTGCGCTTCTCTGTCATGACAAATGTCCTTGCGGTGCGTTGGGAGAGTCGAGGTCGGTCAAGCCCGCGCATTGTCGGGCAAAGGGCGCACGACCGACGGGAATCGCGCCGCTGTAACGTCTCTCGGCCACTGGCGCTGTCGTGTATCGTGCCAGCGATGCATTGCATGTGGGGTCTCGATCGCCATTCACCAGAGCGCGGCGCTGAAAATACGCTCCCGGCGCCCGGCCTGGCCGTGCTCGGACACGCTCGACGCGCCGATGAGCGATGATCCTGCGGGGCTTCCGCTTGAGTGACAGCTTACTCCCGTACCAATCCCGCAGGAATTAGGAACATATCGCGGCCTCTCCTGTTGCGTCTGCCCATGGATGCATGCGTCCCTAAGATCAGGCCAACGGCGTACGCTCCCTTTCTTCTCATCCAGTGATCTTCACCGAAAGTTCTCAGATGCGCATACTTAAGAGACGTTCGCCAAGCTTGGCGGCCACGAGCCTTCGCGTTCTTGCAGAAAATCCGGTAGCGTCCGCGATTGCCGCGACAGTCGCCTTGATGGCCACGGCTGCGGTCGTCAATCGAAAGCTGGCCGACAAGGCTCAACGCGAGAACCCGCCGCAGGGACGCTTCATCGACATCGACGGTGTTCGCTTGCACTATGTGGAGCGCGGTTCGGGCCGCCCGTTGGTCTTGCTTCACGGCAATGGCAGCATGATCCAGGATTTCGAATCGAGTGGTCTGATCGATCTTGCCGCCAAGGACTATCGCGTCATCGTGTTCGATCGTCCGGGATTCGGCCACAGCCTGAGGCCCCGAAACGTCGCATGGACCCCTGCGGCGCAGGCCGACCTCTTCAGGGATGCGCTAGCGCACCTTGGCGTCGAAAAGGCGATCGTGCTCGGGCATTCCTGGGGGGCGTCGGTCGCGATTGCCTTGGCAGGCAGGCACCCTTCGATGGTCGAGGCGTTGATCTTGGCGTCGGGGTACTATTTCCCGACGGCCCGCACCGACGCGATGATGGCGATGGCGGGGCCGGCGATACCTGGATTCGGCGATATCCTCAGCCACACGATTTCCCCGATCGTCAGTCGCCTGATGTGGCCGTCAATGCTCCGGCAACTGTTCGGGCCACGATCCGTCCCGCAAAAATTCGATGGCTTTCCGAAGTCACTGGCCGTGCGTCCATCGCAGCTTCGTGCCGCCGCGGCCGAGGCCGCGTTGATGGTCCCTGCCGCAATTCTGTCGGCGAAGACCTATGGCGAACTGGCCATGCCGGTCACCATCCTCGCCGGCGAGCAGGATCGCCTCATCGACATCGACGAACAGTCCGGTCGCCTCCATGAGGAAATCAGGCACAGCAAGATGCGGCGCGTCGCGAGCGCAGGTCATATGATCCAACAGTCGGATACGGCCGACTTGATGGCCGCAATCGACGAAGCCGCGGCAGAAACGCTGCATTGATTTGAGATGTATGAAGCTGTCGGAAAGGAACGACCATGGCCCCGAAAATCAAAGAGCGGACCTGCCCGGCGTGCAGCGGAACGGGCTTTCCTCTGTCCCTGGAGGCGGCTGCGCCGGGCCGCAAAGTCTACCCGGTCAAATGCCAGGTCTGCGAAGGCAAGGGCAAGATCACCGAACCCGAGTGAGGCGAACCTTAGGCCTACTCCGCGGCCTGGCGCACGTGGCGCGCGGTCGGCGTGCGCATGGTCACGAGCTCTTCGGCCGCGGTTGGATGCAGCGCGATCGTCGCGTCGAAATCGGCCTTGGTCGCCTTCATCTTCACCGCGATCGCGACGACTTGCGTGATCTCGGCGGCGGCATCGCCGACGATATGGCAGCCGAGCACGCGATCGGTCGCGCCGTCGACGACGAGCTTCATCAGCACGCGGGTGTCGCGGCCGGACATCGTCGCCTTGATCGGGCGGAATGAGGTCTTGTAGATGTCGACATGGCTGAATTGCGCGCGCGCCTCGGTTTCCGTCAAACCGACGGCGCCGACCTCCGGCTGCGAGAACACCGCGGTCGGAATGTTGGCGTGATCGACCCTGACCTCGCGCTTGCCGAACACGGTGTCGGCGAAGGCGTGGCCCTCGCGGATGGCGACGGGCGTCAGGTTGAAGCGATGGGTGACGTCGCCGATCGCATAGATGCTGTCGACCGAGCTCCTGGAGAAATGGTCGACCGCGATGCCGCCGTTGCCCGGGTTGATGGCAACATCGGCCTTCTCCAGCCCGAGATTGGCCACCGCCGGGTGGCGACCGATCGCGAACATCACCTGGTCGGAGGCGAGGCTCGATCCGTTCGACAGATGCGTGGTGAATTCCTCGCCATGGCGGTCGACCTTGCTCACCGTGCAGCCGGTGAGAATGGTGATGCCCTGCTTCTCCATCTCGGCACGAACGTGAGTCCGAACATCCTCGTCAAAACCGCGAAGGATGTTGTCGCCGCGATAGATCACGGTGACGTCGGAGCCGAAGCCGGCGAAGATGCCGGCGAATTCCAGCGCGATGTAGCCGCCACCCTGGATCACGATCCGTCGCGGCAGCTTTTTCAGGTGGAACGCCTCGTTGGAGGAGATCACGTGCTCGATGCCGGGGATCGAGGCGCCGTGGTTGGGCGCGCCGCCGGTGGCGATCAGGATGTATCTCGCGGTGATCTTGCGGTCGTTTTCGAGCAGACGGACGGTGTGCTTGTCTTCGATCACCGCGCGGCTCTTGACGATCTGCGCGCCCGACTTCTCGACATTGGCGGTATAGGCCGCCTCCAGCCGCGCGATCTCCTTGTCCTTGTTGGCGATCAGCGTCGCCCAGTCGAAGCTGGCGGGCGGAACGGTCCAGCCGAAACCGGCGGCGTCCTCGAGTTCGTGACGGAAATGCGAGCCGATCACGAACAGCTTCTTCGGCACGCAGCCGCGGATCACGCAGGTGCCGCCCATGCGGTACTCTTCCGCGATCGTCACGCGGGCGCCGTATCCGGCCGCGATGCGGGCGGCACGCACGCCGCCCGAGCCGCCGCCGATGACGAAGAGGTCGACGTCGAATTCAGCCATTGTCCACTCCGACCTCTTTCAGAAACTACCGATCAGATAGGATCGATCAGATCTCCTTGCCACGCTTGCGCATCTCGGCGCGGAAGGCCCCCATCACGGTCTCGGCGAAGTTCTGGGCCCAGGAATTCATGAAGGCCATGCTGAGCCCGATGGCGCGCGGCTCGGCGTCGATCAGCTTCTTGCCCAGCGGCGACTTGTAGAAGGCCACGAGGTCCTTCAGCTCCTGCTCGGTGAACTCGCTGGCATAGATCTGCGCCATGCCATCGCCGATCTCGTTCTGGCGGCCGTTGAGCTGCTGGGCGACGATCGGGGCGACCTCGTTGAGGTCCTTCTGGTAATTGAGGTTCTGCTGGGTCAGCGCGATCTTGGTCTTCTCGACGAGACCAGGCACGGCGCCCGCGTACATCGCGGTGGCGTTCTTGATCTGCAGAATCTCCTTGGCCGCCGCAATCGCCGCGGGCGAGGCTTTGGGCTGCGCGGGTGCGGCGGCAGCCTTGGGCG
>NZ_JALBHA010000210.1:0-9837 GCF_023006445.1 Bradyrhizobium sp. SHOUNA76 | reverse complement strand
CCTGCGCCACCGCATAGACGGCGCCGTCCGCCGCGCGCAGCGACGTCATGACCAGCGTGCCGCCGAGCAGCGAGGTCGCATCGCCGAGCGACGACACGGTGACGTCCATGCGCTCGCCGGGGCCGATCGAGGGTGGCAGGTCCGCCGTCACCATCACGGCCGCGACGTTGCGCGTGCGCAGCGTCGTCGGACGCGTGGGATTGTTGGTGCTCGTGGTCTCGTTCCTGACATTGATGCCCATGTTCTCCAGCATCGATTGCAGGGACTGCTCCGTGAACGGAGCGTTGCGAAGCGTGTCGCCGGTGCCGTTCAGGCCGATGACGAGGCCGTAGCCGACGATCTGGTTTTCGCGCAACCCCTTGATGTCCGCGATGTCCTTGATGCGGACGGCGGCATGGGCGCTGGCGGCCGAAAGCAGCAGGACGAGCGCAAGCAGGATCCTGGTCATGACCCGTCCACGACCTTGACGGTGCCGTCCGGCTGGACGATGCCCCTGATGATCACGCCGGTATCGGTGTTGCGCACCGGGATGAGCGCGCCGGCCGCACCCGACTGCATCGCCGAGCCGTAAGTGACGATCGACAGGCCGCTGTCTTCCACCACGACCTTGACCTGGGCGCCGCGGGCGACAGTCCAGGGATCTTCCACTGCATTGCTGGGAATGGGCTGGCCCGGCAGCAGCGCGCGCCGCGCCATGCGGCCGACCAGGACCTGGCGTCCCTCGACGAACATGGCAACGCCGAGCAGGTTCGTCGCGAAGGCGCGCTCGGTGATCATGTCGTCCCGGATCAGCTCGCCGGCGCGGATCGAAACCGCCGGCACGGGAAGCCGCTTCTCCTCGGCCACGGCAAGGCGCACTGAAGCCAGAATCAGCAGCACGGCGGCCAACCCGCGCATGATCAGACCCACCCTGTTCAACATCGAGACACCGGAACTAGCGCATGCCCTTCGAAACGGTCTGGGCCATTTCGTCCGAGGCCTGGATGACCTTGGCGTTCATTTCGTAGGCGCGCTGCGCCGAGATCAACTCGGTGATTTCCTTGACCGGGTCGACGTTCGAGGCTTCGAGATATTTCTGGTTGATCTTGCCGTATCCGGAATCGCCCGGCAGGCCGACGACCGGCGTGCCCGACGCCGTGGTCTCCTTGTAGAGATTGCCGCCCAGCGGCTCCAGGCCCGCTTCGTTGGCGAAATTCGCGAGATTGAGCTGGCCGATCTGGCGCGGGTTCACTTCCGTGTCCAGCTTGGCAAACACCTGGCCGGTGGCATTGACAGTGACCTCGACCGTTCCCTGCGGCACAGTGATCGCGGGATCCAGCAGATAGCCGTCGATGGTGACGAGCTGGCCGTTGGCGTTGGTGTTGAACGAGCCGGCGCGGGTGTATTGCACCTCGTTGTTCGGGCCAAGCACCTGAAACCAGCCGCGGCCATTGATCGCCATGTCGTAGGGGTTGCCGGTTTGCGTCAGCGCGCCCTGGATGTGCAGCTTGCGGATCGCCGCCGACTTGACGCCGAGACCGAGATTGGCGCCTTCCGGGATCGGCGACGAACCGTTGACGTTGGCGACGCCCTGCATGCGGTCCATCTGGTAGAACAGATCGGTGAACTCCGCACGCGCCCGCTTGTACGACGTCGAGTTGATGTTGGCGATGTTGTTGGCGATGACTTCGATGTTGGTCTGCTGGGCGTTCATGCCCGTGGCCGCAATGGCGAGCGATTTCACTTGCGTTACTCCTTCAGATCAAATCGACATCCGGACGACTTCCTGGTAGGCCTGCACGACCTTGTCGCGAACCGCGACCGCGGTCTGCAGAGCCTGCTCGGCCGACATCAGCGCCTCCACGACGCGCCGCGTCGATTCCTTGCCCTGCATCGCCGAGATCGACGCCGCTTCGCCCGCCTTCAGCGTTCCGATCGCGTCCGTCGTCACCTGCTTCATCACCGAGTCAAAGCCGACATCGTCGGATGGCTGGATCGCGGTCGGCGCCGCGGGCGCGATGGCCTGCGTCTCGGTCGCGCGGCTCGCCGCCTGTCCTGCGGAGATCGCCGTGGATGAAATCGCCTCAAGCATTGTCAGCTCCTCAAGAGGTCGATGGTCATGCCGAGCATCGACCTGACCTGTTTCACGACCTGGAGATTGGCTTCATAGGACCGGTTGACTTCGCGCATGTCGGCCATCTCGATCATCATGTTGACGTTCGGCAGCTTGACGTAGCCGGCCTTGTCGGCGGCGGGATGCCCGGGATCGTACTCGACGCGGTACGGCGTGGTGTCGACGCCGATTTCCTTGACCTTCGCGAGCTGCGAGCCCGAGGCGCGGTCCATCGCGGCATCGAAGGTGATGGTCTTGCGCTGATAGGGATCGGCGCCGGCGGTGCGCCCGGTCGAGGTCGCGTTGGCGAGATTCTCCGAGACGATGCGCATGCGCGTCGATTGCGCCTCGAGCCCGGAGCTCGCAACAGTCAGAGAGGCGCTCAGTGAGTCCAGCATGTCAGTTCACCTCAGGCCTTGGCACCGGCCAGGACCATGCGGTGGAACGACCGCACGATCGCCGAGTTCATCGAATAGTCGCGGCTGACGTCGCTGCCCTTGATCATTTCCTGCTCGAGGCTGACCGAGTTGCCGGAATGAACCACTTCCCAGCTGTCCTTCTTCGCGATCGCGCGCGTGTCGGTCTCGGTCGCGGACAACTGCAGGTGCGACGGCGATGTCCTTGCGAGCCTCACCGGCATGCCGTCGAGCACCTTGTTGAAGGGCTCGACGTCGCGCGCCTTGAAGCCGGGCGTGTTGGCGTTGGCGACGTTGGTGGCGATGGTCGACTGGCGGAGCTCGAGGTAGCGCGCCTGCGACGATGCGAGTTCGAAGAGATAAAGCGGTCCCACGACAGCCCCGTTCTGGTCCATTCGGGAGAAGCCTAGGGCGTTAAGCTTTCGTCAAGCTGTTGGGCCGGACGTCGTCCTCGGAATTCTACCGGACCTTCTCGGTGCGCGGCGCCTGCTTCGACTGCAGGAAGTAGATGATCTCTGCGACGGGGCGGAAGAACTCCGCCGGAATCACCTGATCGACCTGGACCGCCTCGTAGAGCGCGCGCGCCAGCGCCTTGTTCTCGATGACGGGGATCCGGTTCTGCTCGGCGACCTCGCGGATCTTCAGCGCGATCACGTCCATGCCCTTGGCCACCACGAGCGGCGCGGGGTTTTCCTCGCGATTGTAACGTAGCGCGATCGCGAAATGCGTCGGGTTCGCGATCACCAGCGTCGCGCGCGATGCGGACGCGATCATCCGCTGCCGCGAACGGTCACGCGCCAGCGAGCGCAGGCGCGCCTTGATCAGCGGATCGCCCTCGGCCTGCTTGTGCTCGTCCTTGATCTCCTGCTTGGTCATGCGCAGCTCGCGCCGCCAGTGGAAGCGTGCCCAGGCGAGATCAATCGCCACCAGGACGATGGTCGCGATGCAGATCGCCGAGACGATCCGCATCGCGATGTTGAGAATCATCTCGGGCAGCGCAACCGGATCCGTGTACATCGCCTCGAACGCCTTCGCCTCCGATGCGCGCAGCACGAAGACGACCACGGAGGTCACTGCTGCGAGCTTGAACAGCGACTTGGCGAACTCGACCAGCCCCTGCGTTCCGAAGAGCCGGCTCCAGCCGCCGATCGGAGAGATTCGCGAAAGGTCCGGCTTGATGCGCTCCAGCACCAGGCGCGGCGCATTCTGCAGCAGCGAGGAAGCGAGCCCGAATACCATGAGGATGACGACCAGCGGCACCAGGAAACGCAGCGCCTGGAGGCCGACCACGGTGAGCAGGTTCTGCGCGTCCGCACCGGTGGAGAGCGGAAAGCCTTCAGGATCGTCCAGCAGGCTCGTCAACGTCGGCGTCAATTGCTGCACGCCCTGACCGATCAGGAACGCCTGAATGACCAGCAGCGCGGCCATCGAGGCGAAAATAGAGGCCTCCCGAGAGACCGGGATCTTGCCCTGTTCGAGCGCATCACGGACTTTCTTCTCGGTCGGCTCTTCTGTCTTGCTCTCCTGATCGGATGATTCTGCCATGCCCGTTCAGCGGTCAGCGGAAGACCAGCTCATCCTCCTGCTCGGGGTTGAGCTCGATTTCGCCCTTCTCCGCGAGCTCGAGCGCGAGATCGGTGATCACGCGCCGCGCCTCCAGCACGTCGCGCTGGTTCGAAGGCTCACCGATGGCGAGCTCGTGCTCGACAACGCGGCGGACGCGCGAGGCGACCGAGGACAGGATCAGCTCGCGGAAATGCTTGTCGGTCCCCTTCAGCGCGACGACGATGCGATCGGTCGGCACCTGGTCGAAGATCATGGTGCGCGCTTTCGGCGTCAGGTTGGTCACGTCGTCGAAGGTGAACAGCAGCTCCTTCAGCACTTCGGCCGACTTCGGCCGCTTTTCCGACAGGCTCTTCAGCATGTCCTCGATGTGGCCGCGCTCCATCTTGTTGATGATATCCGCGACGCGGGCGTAGGTGTCGGCGCCGAGGTTGCGGGCGAAATTGAGTGTCAGGTCCTCGTGCAGCGTCTTCTCGAGAACCTTCATCGCGTCGTCGACGATCGGCTTGAGGCTCAGCACGCGCCGCATCAATTCGTTACGCAGGCTCGAGGGTAGCTGACTCATCACCTTGGCGGCGCAAGACGGCTTGACCTTGGACAGAATCAGCGCCGCGGTCTGCGGATGCTCCTTGGAGAGGTAGGTCGCCAGCGAGTTTTCCGACACCGACGAGACGCGATCCCACACCGACCTGCTCGAATTGCCGAGCAGGTCCGACATGATCGCCGTCACCTGGTCGGCGGGAAGCACATCGCCAAGCACGGCTTCGAGGCCACCGAGGGTCCCCAGAATGTTCGCGCCCATCGAGAATTGCTGGGCGAACTCCTCGACGATCGATTCGAGCTCCTGCGCCGTGATCGGCCGCAGCTCGGCCGCGGCCTTGGTGACGATGCGAATGTCCTGCGGCTCGAATTGCGCGAGCACGCTCGCGGCTGCCTGCCGACCCATGGCCAGCAGAAGTGCCGCGACCTTCTCCGTTCCACCCAGCGTGGCAACGCCTCGCTGCTTGATGGGGGCGATGCCGACCTGTGCCGCCATGGTCAGCTATCACCCTGCCCCAGCGGTCCGACGATCTCCGTGAGCGAGACGCCGAAGCGGGAATTGTCCTCTTCGACGACGACCACCTCACCGCGGGCAACGATGCGGCCGTTGACGACGACATCAACGGGCTCGCCGACCCGGTGATCGAGCGGAACCACGGCGCCGCGGCCGAGCTTCATCAGGTTCGCGACCGGAATGGTCGCCGATCCCAGCACCACCTGCATGGTGACGGGAATGCGCAGGATGGCATCGACATTGGCGAACTTGCCGCTCTCCTCGACCGTGCGCGCGGCAATCTCCGCCAGCCGCTCCAGCGGAGAGGTTTCGGTATGGCCCTCGTCGGAGGCCGGGGCTTGCGCGGCAGATTCATAGTCGAAGGATTGCGCCATCTGGTATCGCCTCTTGGTATTTCCGCTCCCGGACCGTCGTGACGTTCCGATCGTATTGGTTCCGCCGGATTCGGCGTCAGTGCTTGTTCACCTCAGTGCCGCCTGCGGTCGCAGCCGGCGCGAGCCCGCTGCGGGCATCGAGCGCCGCGATCGCCTCGTGGGCCTGATCGATCTTGGTGCTCAACACGTTGGCGAGCCGTCCGAGATTGGCGGTGGAATCATGCGCCGCTGTGATGACCGTATCGAAGGCGCCCGCCGTCTCGTGGACGATAGTCGAGAATTCGCCCTGGTAGCTGCGCAGCCGCGCCAGCTCGCGGTGCATCCGGGTCACCCGCATGCTGGTGAAGGCGAGCGCAATCAGCAGCACGGCATCAACGAGATAGGATATCATCGACGAACTCCCGTTTCTGATCGACGGGATCGGCCACCTGCATGGCGTAATAGCCATCAAGCTGGCCGATCTGACACCAGAACAACACCTGGTTGTTGCTTTCGAGCCGGGCGAGCGTGCGCGGCGTGGCTTCGAGCTCGAGCACCTGCCCAACCTTGAACTTCACGACATCTTCGAGGGATATCATCTTCTCGTCGAGCACCGCGCTCAGCGTCACCTCGGTGCGGTGAACCTCGCTCTCCATCTGCTCGCGCCAGCGCGGATCGGAAGCGCGACCGTCGCTGACGACGACATGAGCGAGCTTCTGCCGGAGCGGATTGAGCGCGGAGTGCGGAATGATGAGGAACATCTGGCCGCCGCGGTAGAGCGCCTGGACCATCATGTTTGCGCAGATCGACATGTTGCTGGCGCGCCCGATCGCCAGCGACGCCATCGCCGTCTCGACCCGCTCCACGCGGAAGGTGACGTTGGAGGTGCCGGCGAAGGCGCTTTGCAGCGCCTTGGCGAAGCGCTCGAACAGCGCCTGGACCAGCCGGATCTCGATGTTCGAGAAAGTGCGCTCGACATCGAGCGGCGGTTCCGCGCCGTCGGACCCGAACATCGCCTCGACCATCGTAAACACGAAGTCGCGGTCCAGCATGATGATGACGCGCGAGTCCCACTGCTCGGCATAGAGCACCGCAGCCACCGCGTTGCCCTCGTAGTCCTTGATAATGTCGCCGAGAGGATCGTTGGTGATGCCGTTGACCGAGAAATAGCACGGCGTTCCAGCCATCGGCTGCAGGCTGTCGGTGCAGGATGCCGCCATGCGATCGAAGATCACATTGAGCATCGGCATGCGCTCGATCGATATGCCGGCAGCGTCCAGCAGATAGTTCGGGAGCTGCTTCTTCTGATCGACGCCGACGTCTTCCATCATCATGCGCGGGCAGCCTTGGGTTCGGGCTCGGTGACGACAGCCTTGGGACCTGCGATCGTCTCGTTCTCGACGACGTCGATCGACGGCCGTTCGCTGCTGGCGATCATCTTGCGGCCGTGCTCGACGGCGATTTGCGGCATGGCGCCGTTCATGAAGGCCAGCAGCGTCTGCTTGACGATGATGTATGGGCGGCACTTCTTCTCGCGCGTCATCTTGATCTTGATCGCGAAGGGCGAAAGGACACCATAGGACAGGAAGATGCCGGCGAAGGTACCGACCAGGGCCGCGCCGATGAAGCCGCCCAGCAGCTTCGGGGATTGGTCGAGGGCGCCCATCGCCTTGATGACGCCGAGCACGGCGGCGACGATGCCCAGCGCCGGCAACGCCTCGGACACCGTCACCAGCGCATGATAGGGCGCCAGCTTGCCCTTCACGATGGTGTGGATCTCCTCGTCCATCAGCGCCTCGATCTCGTGCGTGCGCGCATTGCCCATGATGATGAGGCGGACATAGTCGCAAATGAACTGGAGCAGCGAGGGATCGCCGAGCACGCTCGGGAACGCCTTGAAGATTTCGGAGGATGCGGGATCGTCGATATGCGCTTCCACCTCGTTGCGGCCCTTGCCCCTGAGCTCGCGCATCAAAGCATGGAGCGCCCCGAGCAGGTCGAGATAGTAGCGCTCACTCGGCACCGCGCCGGTGATGGCCTGCATGCAGGCCACCCCGGTGTCCACGACCGTCTTCCACGGATTGGCCACGATGAAGGTGCCGACCGCGGTCCCCATGATGATCACGAACTCCCAGGGCTGCATGAGCACGGCCAGATGCCCGCCCATGGCGGCAAATCCGCCGAGCAGCGCCGCTACCGTGATGAAAATCCCCACGAAACTGCCCAACGCGCCGCTCCATCGCCGATCCCATCGGGAATATCTAGTCGGCGAGCCTTGCGCGAAGCTGGCTTCCCGCATCGCCAGCCTCGCGCAAGCAAATGGCTGCAGCTTGGGACGGCGTCGCAACAGCGGCCAGAGGGGCGCGTGTCATGCTATCCACCATCGCGGACTACACCAGACTGACCAAGGACATGGGCAAGTCGCTGACCCAGGTCGCGACACAGCCGGATGTCAGCCGCGAGACCGATTACTTCCTGAGCCATATTGGCAACGTGAAGACGATCGACGACTTCCTCAAGGACTATCGCCTCTACTCCTACGCGATGAAGGCCTTTGGCCTCAGCGACATGACCTATGCCAAGGCGTTCATGCGCAAGGTGCTGACCGAGGGTGTCGCCAACAAGAACACCTTCGCCAACAAGCTGACCGACACCCGCTACCGGGAATTCGCCACCGCCTTCAATTTCGCCGCCCTCGGCAGCAACGCCACCAAGACCGCCCAGGCCACGACCGGGACGGCAACCCACTATGTCACGCAGACGATGGAGCAGAAGGCCGGCGACCAGAACGAGGGTCTGCGGCTGGCGCTCTATTTCACCCGCAAGGCGTCCACGATCACGACCGCCTACCAGGTCCTCGCGGACAAGGCGCTGACCCAGGTGGTTCAGACCGCGCTCGGCCTGCCCTCGACGATCAGCGCGGCCGACATCGACGCCCAGGCCAAGATGATCACGAACAGGGTCAAGCTCACCGATTTCCAGGACCCGGCCAAGGTCACCAAATTCGTGCAGCGCTTTGCGGCGATGTGGGATGCGACCCAGGCCCAGAGCAACAGCTCGACCAATTCCGCGCTCGTCCTGATCGGGGGCGCTTCCTCGGCCAGCATGGATATCGACATGCTCTCGAAACTTCAGTCCATCCGGCTCGGAAAGTAGCTCATGCAATCGGCCCTCTATGTGGGATTGTCCGCCCAGGTCGCCCTCGAAAAGCGCCTCCAGACGATCGCCAACAACGTCGCCAACGTCAACACGGCGGCGTTCCGCACCGACGTGGTGAAGTTCGAGACCGTGCTGTCCAAGGCGGGAGCGAACCCGGTCGCCTTCTCCTCGCCCGGCGACAACATCATCTCGCGGGAGGTCGGCAACATCACCGAGAGCGGCAACCCGCTCGACGTCGCCGTGGTCGGGCAGGGCTGGATCGCTTTCGCCGGTCCGAACGGCACGGTCTATACCCGTGACGGCCGGCTCCAGATCGCCCCCAACGGCGATCTTCAGACCGTGAGCGGCTTCCCCGTCGTCGATTCCGGCGGCGCGCAGATCACGCTGGACCCGAACGGCGGACCGATCTCGATTTCGCGCAGCGGCTCGATCACCCAGGACAACAACGAGATCGGCACTATCGGGCTGTTCAACATTCCTGCCGACGCCAATCTCGAGCGCTACGGCAATTCCGGCGTGACGCCGGACCGGCCCGCGACCGCCATCGCCGATTTCTCGCGCGACGGCTTCAAGCAAGGCTATGTCGAGGGCTCCGGCGCCAACCCGATGATGGAATTGACCAAGCTGATCGCGGCCTCGCGCGCCTTCGACGGCACCAATTCGATGATCGAGGGCACCGAGAGCTCGCTGCAGAATGCAATCCGCACGCTGGGCGAGCCCGGCAAGTAGACCGCGCCTCGCGCGCATAGAAATTGAGGTTGGACTGATACCTTGAACGCTCTTCGGCAACTCGAGTGGGCGCTGCTGGAGCTTCAGCAGAGCACTCCCCTGGCAAGCGTCAGCGGCGCGATCTCCGAGATCGCGCCGACGCATTTCCGTGTCTCCGGCCTGTCCCGCTTCGTCAGGCTCGGCGAGCTTATTGGCGTCAATTCGGCCGGCAAGCCCCAGATCGGCGAAGTGGTGCGGATCGACAGCGAGGGCATCGTTGCCAAGCCGTTCGACCGGCAATTTGCCGGCGGCCTCGGCTCGGTCGCCTACCGGATGCCGCCCTTGTCCTTTGCGCCCGATCCGAGCTGGAAGGGCCGTGTCATCAACGCCCTAGGCGCGCCGCTGGATGGACTCGGTCCCCTCACCCCGGGCCCCAAGGCGGTCTCGGCTGAGGCCGAGGCGCCGTCGGCCATGAAGCGCGCACGCGTGCAC